>NZ_JCAFYN010000051.1:0-26639 GCF_059374735.1 Enterococcus sp. GPZ-007
TCAGTTTTTTTAATCCGATAATTAGAACAATAATCAAAAAAGCCTTAAATCATTAACTATTACTTGATATTAGAAAAGAACGTACGTCTGATTAAGCTTCAAATAGTTAACATAATTAAATTATGATCAGTACGCAATGTTACCCGCTTACAAAGAATCTTTAAAAGATATAAAAATGTTTGTCTGTGAGCAAAATAATTTAGACAGAATACAAATTCTGTTATACTGTCCTTGTGCAAAAAATTGCAAACAAAAAAACGAATCAACGAAAGTGGGATGACAATGAAAGTAGTAGTAGTAGGATGTACACATGCCGGTACCGCAGCCGTTAAAAATATTTTGGCAAATCACCCAGATGCTGATGTCACAGTGTTTGAACGAAATGATAATGTTTCTTTCTTATCTTGTGGAATCGCTTTATACGTGGGTGGAGTTGTTAAGGATCCAGCGGGTCTATTTTATTCTAATCCTGAAGAACTTGCTTCTTTAGGTGCAAAAGTGAACATGGAACACGATGTAACAAACATTGATACAGATGCTAAAAAAGTAACAGCAAAAGATTTAAAAACAAACGAAGAAAAAATTGTTGATTATGATAAATTAGTTGTTACTACTGGCTCTTGGCCAATTATTCCTCCAATCAAAGGAATTGATTCTAAAAATATTCTTTTGTGCAAAAACTATAATCAGGCAAATGTAATCATTGAGCAAGCCAAAGAAGCGAAGAAAGTGGTTGTAGTCGGTGGAGGATATATAGGTATAGAACTTGTCGAGGCATTCGCTGAATCAGGTAAAGAAGTTACGCTGATTGACGGTCTTTCTAGAATTTTAAATAAATATTTAGACGAGCCTTTTACCAGCCGATTAGAAAAAGAATTGGTTGATCGAGGTGTTACTTTAGCGTTAGGCGAAAATGTGGAAGAATTTGTTGCTGATGAAGCTGGTTCGGTAAAAAAAGTCGTAACAGCAAGCAAAGAATTCGATGCTGATATGGTTATTTTGTGTGTAGGATTTCGTCCTAATACAGAATTGCTTAAAGGAAAAGTCGATATGTTACCAAGTGGTGCGATCAAAGTTAATGAGTACATGCAATCAAGTGATCCAGATATCTTCTCTGCTGGTGATTCAACAGTTGTTCACTATAATCCTACAGGACAGGATCAATACATTCCTCTAGCGACGAACGCTGTACGTCAAGGCATGCTTGTTGGGCACAACTTAGTCGAACAAAAAATGAAATATCGCGGAACACAAGGAACTTCAGGACTTTATTTATTTGGATGGACAATCGGCTCAACTGGATTAACCAAGGAAAGTGCAGCGCTAAATGGAATTGATGCAAATGTAACAGTGATTGAAGACAACTATCGTCCAGAGTTCATGCCGACAACGGAAAAAGTTTTGATGGAGATCGTTTCAGAAAAGGGAACAAATAAAATTTTAGGAGCCCAATTTTTATCAAAATATGATATTACACAGTCAGCTAACACCCTATCCATAGCAATCCAAAACGGCATGACATTGGAAGATTTAGCATTACAAGATTTCTTCTTCCAACCACACTTTGACCGTCCGTGGAACTACTTGAATATTCTAGCTCAAGCGGCATTAGCTGAAGCAGAATAAAGCAATGACAGGAGGAAAGTCCCTCCTGTTTTTTTTGCTTATTAAGAACTTTTTGCTAGTATTGGACTTCCAGTTTTTTTAGTGTAAACTAAAAAAGTGAACGGAGGATTTCGAATGATTTCATTGAAAGATTATTTGGCAGGTGGAGAAACGACGATATCTAATCTGCTATTGCAAAATTATACAAAATTGGGGTTAAGCACTGGTGAATTTATGTTATGGCTACAGCTTTATGCAGCACACCAAGCAGGGGAAGATTTTCCCGATCTGACTTTAATTGCCAAAAACATGGGAAGTACAACCGAAAAAATCTATGCCGCGCTGAACACGCTTGTTGAGAAAGAGTTCGTTTCTCTTGAAACCGCCTTAGATGAACAAGGGAAGCAGAGTGACCATTACAATTTACTACCAGCTTTTGAAAAACTAGAAATATTGAAGGAACAACAACGCTTTGAGGCAGAAGAAGAAAATGATTTAGTTGCCCAGAGGAAAATGCTACGCTCGTTCGAACAGGAGTTCGGTCGTCCGTTATCACCCATTGAATATCAAAAAATTGGCTACTGGTTGAATGATGATCATTATTCGCCGGCTTTAATAGAATTAGCATTGCAAGAAGCTGTATTGAATCAAGCCTACAATTTTAAATACATTGAAACGGTCCTGCAAAGCTGGGAAAAGAAAAATATTCGATCAAAAGCTCAAGTTGAAGAAGAACAGCGACGCCGAAAACAAATCTTGTTGCAAAAAGAGGAAGAGAAACAACATTCGGAAGAACTTCCTAAAGTTTCTTTATACAATTGGTTAGAAGGGAAAGATCCGGATGCTTAATAAAGAAAAAACAATGGAAGCTTTGTCGCGTATGTATGAAATGTTTCCAGATGCAATTGGAGAGCTTCATTCTGATTCACCATTTCAACTATTGATCGCGGTGATTCTAAGTGCTCAGGCAACGGATGTTTCAGTAAACAAAGCGACTCCTGCTCTTTTCGCTGCTTATCCGACACCAGAAGCGTTAGCACAAGCTCCGATAGAAGATATTATTAAAAAAATAAAAACGATTGGTTTATACCGTAATAAAGCTAAAAATATCAAAGCTTGTGCACAAATGCTCCTTGATAATTACGGTGGTATTGTTCCATCATCTCGAGAGGAGTTGGTTAAATTACCCGGCGTCGGACGAAAGACAGCAAACGTGGTGCTTGGCGATGCCTATGGGATTCCTGCTATCGCTGTCGACACTCATGTTGAACGTGTTACTAAACGTTTGCGGATCTGTAAATTAAGCGCATCGGTAACGGAGGTTGAATCGACCTTAATGCGAAAAATACCAAAAGAGTTATGGGTGAAAAGTCATCATACTTTGATTTTCTTCGGACGCTATCATTGTACTGCCCGAGCTCCAAAATGTGAAATTTGCCCTTTATTAGATATGTGTCAGGATGGAAAAGACAGACTAAAAGCCGCTCGAAAATGATTCGAGCGGCTTTTTTTAATTCGTTGATCTGGGTTGTTCATTTTGCACAGCTGGTGTCTGAGTAGGAGGTTGGCTACTAGACGATGGTTGAGAAGGCTGTGGTTCAGCAGATGAAGAAGGACTCGGTGTCGGATCAGGTGCTGAAGCAGAGCTTGATGGAGCTTCGCTACTGCTTTCAGGCGGAGTAACTGTTGACGATTCCGATATGCTAGCGGCTGAATCGCTACTGCTAGTCGAGCTAACTACTTCACTGCTGTAAGTGGTGCTGTAGTACGAACGTTGGTACGTACTACTAGGTTGTGTCGGAACAGATGAGGCTCCTTTTACGTAAAGCTCATTTCCGATTCTAAGAACATCATTTGGCATTACCCAATCCTCATTCGTAACATTTTCCGATGCATAACTCATCATTTCACGATAAACATCTTGAGCAATATTTTCCGATTGAGTCGTTATTGGTGTCGTTCGTTTATCATATCCAGCCCAGACTGATAATGAATAATTGGTTGTATACCCAGTAAACATCACATCTGGTGAGATTGATCCGTAATGAGGAATCTTTGCTAGTTCATCATCAGTATAATTTGAAGTTCCAGTTTTTCCAGCTTGGAATAAATTAGGAATTTGTGCATAGGTTCCTGTACCTTTTGAAATTACATCTTTCAAAATATCAGTAATCATGTAAGCGGTGTAAGGTTCCATCGCTTTTTTTCCTTTATTTTCAAATTTTTCTTCCGAGCCATCTTGATACTTGATTTTATTAATGTATAGCGGTTCATTGTAAGTCCCGCCATTTGCGAATGCAGCATAAGCAGCCGCCATTTTTTCAGTTGAAATTCCATACTTTGTTCCATCTTGAGTTTCTGTATTACTTGAAATCGCGTTGGCTTGCTGAATATCCTTATACTGTATCCCTAGCTTTTTAAGAAACTTCGATACATTTTCAGGCCCAACCTCATTGAATAGTTTTACTGCCGGAACATTTCGTGAATCATACAACGCCTGACGTAAGGTAATATTTCCCTGATAACTGTTGTCCCAGTTTTTAACTTCCGTTTTTGTTCCTTCATAGGTATATGGTTGGTCGTCAATTCGATCTCCAGTGAATGTTCTTTTTTGGTATTCAAAAGCTGGAGCGTAATCAGTAATAGGCTTAACTGTTGAACCAAAATCGCGATTGGTACTAACAGCTCGATTCAACCCTAGATATACATCGTCAGCGATATTTCTACCACCGATCTGAGCAGTAACTTTACCAGTTTTACTATCAACCAGAGTAGCAGCAATCTGCAAGTCTTCATCAGGATACTGAACGTATTCATCACCATTCACGATCGAGTACAGCCGATTTTGAGCATCCATATCTAAATTAGTATAGATTTCCAACCCATCTGTATAGACATTTTTCCCAGTTTTTGATTCAACCTGCGCAATAACTTCTTTGACATAGTTATCAGCTACTTTACGTTCTTGATTATCCGTCTCCAACGTCAATAACCCTTGATCAATTGGTTCTTTCGTGGCTTTGTCATAGTCTTCTTGAGAGATTTTTTTATTATTCAACATCGTGTACAAAACAGTATCTCTTCGTTCTTTTGCCGCTTCAGGATGTTTATAAGGATCATATGAGTTCGGCGCTTGTGGCATTCCTGCCAGTAGCGCAGTTTGAGCTAGTGTCAAATGCTGCAACTCTTTGCCAAAGTAATTTTCAGCGGCTGTTTCCATTCCATAAAGACCATTCGCCATGTACACTTTATTAATATAGTAGGTCAAGATTTCTTGTTTTGAATGTTTTTTCTCAAGCTGAATCGCCAGCCACGCTTCTTGCGCTTTTCTTCGCAAGGTTTTATCTGCTTCTTCCGTTGTTGTGGAGAAGAAGGAAAGTTTCACTAATTGTTGAGTCAAGGTACTACCACCTTGTAGTCCGCCTTTGTTAGTGAGATTGTGTAAAGCAGAACCGGCGATTCGAACAGGATCAACACCATTATGCTTAAAGAACCGGCGATCTTCAACTGAGACAATCGCATCATCTAATTCTTGCGGAATCTTTGTAGCACTGACCTTTTCTCGTTTTTCAGCTCCAAGATCTTCGAAAATTTCTCCATTACTGTCAAGCAGTTTTGACGAGACAGTAGCATCTAATTTTTTTTCGCTAAGAGTGGGTGCATCCTTAACATAGAAGAAAAAGACTCCGATACCTGTGAGTAAGATTGCACAGAGAAATCCAACAATCGCAATCGCAATTTTCAATCCGATATGGCGATTCTTTTTTGTTTTTTGTTTAGGTTTCTTTCCTTGAGAGGTTCGCACATTTTTTTGCGAACGTGAGGGATTAGCCATTTAATGAACTCCTTTTTTCAAGATATTGTTCCACCGCTTGCAAGTAAGGGATTCTTGGGGCAATTTGCGGTGTGATCTCGATACCAACTGTTTCTATAAGTTTTAACGGTATTGATTTTTTGCCATTTTCTTGAGTCTGCCAATAGTGTACCAGTTCTTCGGCAGAAAGAAAAAAGCAACGATTTAAGCTGGAAAACCATAATAAAACAAAACAAATCGCATCTTGCTTCAAGCATTGCTGCATATGAGTGATTTGATGCTGATGAAAATTTTTAAGCGGGAAAGAGGTTTTGTTTTTTGTTTCCTTTGCTTCAAAATCTAAATAGTATCCATGATAAACGCCATTGTAATCAGTAGTAGAAGGCTGTCTAAAGTAAGCTTCTTTGATAACTGCGGCACTTCGTTTGGGGTAATCGACCTTAACAATCTGGAGCGGCGTTGGCTTTTTATGAACAACTGCTCTATCATGAGTTAAGTAGTATTCATTGCTTTGATTAATAGCTTCTTCAAAGCGCATACCACGATTAGCAAACGTAGTCTCTTTTTTTAATGAGCGTTCGGCTGGATTCTTTTGTGAAAATAGCTGACCATTAGGGTAGTGAAAGGTCATTTTTCATCACACTCCTGTTTGCTATTATAGCAAATTTTTTTGAAAGATATTTTATTTTTAAGCGAAAGTAAGGAAAATGCAATGAATGAAATAATACAGCGTTTATACGTGACCGGTTACCAAAGCTATGAGCTGGGAATTTTTAGTGAGAATGATCCACGTGTGCAAGTGATTAAGAATGTTTTAAAAAGAGAACTTACAGCTTTAATTGAAAATGGATTGGAATGGGTAATGATTAGCGGAAGTCTTGGTACAGAAATATGGGCAGGTCAAATTGTCAATGAATTAAAAGAAGAGTATCCAGAAATTAAATTAGCAATTATTTTTCCTTTTGAAGAGTTCGGAAGTAACTGGAAAGAACACAATCAATTATATTTAAGCGAGCTTGTGCAAACAGCGGATTTTGTGGATTCCGTCAGCCATCATCCGTACCAAAACCCCGGACAATTTAAAAATCATGTAAGTTTTTTACTGCAACATACAGATGCTGCATTAGTAGTCTATGATGCTGAATATCCAGGTAAAAGTCAGTACTTCTTAGCTGATGTTGAAAAATATCAAGAGAAAAATTCATATGAAATGTTAACAATTACTATGGATGATTTAGAAAATTCCTTAGACTTTGGGGATAGTGTTTGATTTCCTCAGATATATCCGCTAGAATGTATAGGAAAGTAAATTAAGATAAGAGCTAATGAGGTGGAAAAATGGCGAATGTAATCTATACTCCTAATGATATTTTGGAGCAAGAATTTAAAACAAAAATGCGCGGATACGATCCAATCGAAGTCGACGAATTTTTGGACAATGTAATCAAAGATTATGAAGCTTATAACAAAGAATTATTAACGTTGAGAGAAGAAAACGATCGTTTGAAAGCAAAAGTCGAACAACTATCAAAAGCTCAACCAGCACCTTCACGTGTGAAAGAAGCGGCGCCTAAGAGTTCGGCTGTAACAAATTTTGATATCTTGAAACGTTTATCAAATCTTGAAAGAGAAGTGTTTGGTAAGAAGCTTGACCAACAAGCATCCAACCAAGCGGCTCCTTCTGATTTTGGGCAAAGCTACACACAAGATGAGACTGATATCGAGAAAACTCGTCAATTTTAATTTTGAATGATGCAATTTTTGGGTGATCGCGGTTGGCAGTACGCTGGCTGAGGAAAGTCCATGCTCGCACAAACTGAGATGTTTGTAGTGTTCGTGCTTAGCGAAATCATAAGCTAGGGTACTTCTTTTGAAGTAACGGCAGAAAAAAAGACTAAGGAGCAATCTATGTCTGAGTATTCTTGAAAGTGCCACAGTGACGAAGCATTTTGAGAAATCAAAATGGTGGAACGCGGTAAACCCCTCGAGCGAGCAACCCAAACTATGGTAGGGGCGCTTTTTCTAAGGAAATGAACGATGAAAGAGACGGTATTTATACCGGAGATAGATGATTACCACGACGATCACACTTCCCTGAGTTGATCGCCGTACAAAACATGGCTTACAGAAAATTGCAGCAATTCAGGGTGTGCCTTCCAACTTTGTGTTGTGAAGGTCTTTTTTTCGGGTTTTACCTTGTGATTTACTATAATTAGTGGAACCATATTCGTTCGAAAAATTTTCTGATGAGTATAACTTTCTGCTGGTTGCTACATGATGTTTTTATTCAATTGTTCAGATGAAGGAATTTACATCCGTAAGGCTTATCGTATTTTTTGCTTTTCATCAAAAAAATCAATTGACTTTAGCAATCGTTAGTTAAGTAATTATTTAGGAATAGATTTAAATGACCAATATCATATTAGTAGTAAGGAGCTATTATGGAAAAACAATATAATTTGATTGCCACTGCTGCAGCAGGAATCGAGGCACTAGTAGGCAAAGAACTTAGAGATTTAGGAATAGATTGTCAAGTCGAAAATGGACGTGCGAGATTTAAAGGTGATTTAGAAACAATTGCCATGGCAAACTTATGGCTACGAACAGCAGACCGTGTAAAAATCATCGTTGGAGAATTTGATGCTTTTACTTTTGATGAATTATTTGAAAAAGTTAAAGCGATCCCTTGGGAAAATTTCTTACCAATGGATGCTGAGTTTCCAGTAGCAGGTCGTTCAATAAAATCTAAGTTGTATAGTGTTCCAGATTGTCAATCAATCACTAAAAAGGCAATTGTTGAACGCCTGCGCGAAGTCTATCATCGTCCCGCTAGAGTTCCTTTACCCGAAACTGGAGCATTGTTTCAACTAGAGGTGGCTTTGTTAAAAGATCATGTAATATTGACCTTGGATACAACAGGGCCAAGCTTATTTAAGCGTGGTTATCGATTAGAAAAGGGCGGAGCCCCTTTAAAAGAAAATATGGCTGCCGCTTTAGTGCTGCTGACAAATTGGCGGAAAGATCGGCCGTTTTATGATCCTGTTTGTGGGTCTGGTACTTTGTGTATTGAAGCAGCACTAATCGGACATAATATTGCTCCTGGATTTAATCGTGATTTTGCTTGTGAAGCATGGGATTGGTTCGATCCGGCAGTTTTCGATAAAGTTCGGACCGCGGCTGATGAAGTAGCCGATTATGATATTGAACTGGATATTGCTGGTTCTGATATCAATGGTCGTATGATTGATATTGCTCGGGCGAATGCGGAAGAAATCGGATTGGGTGATTCAATTCAATTTAAACAACAAGCAGTCAAAGATTTCAAAACGGAGAAAGAATATGGTGTGATCGTAGCCAACCCTCCTTACGGCGAACGGTTAGGTGAAGAAGAGCAGGTTCGCGCCTTATACCATGAAATGGGCGATGTATTCCGCCCATTAAAAACTTGGAGTAAATACATTTTGACTAGTGATTTGGCGTTTGAAGAATTTTACGGTTCCAAAGCTACAAAGAAAAGAAAATTATATAACGGGGCAATAAGAACAGATTTATTCCAATATTGGGGAGAACGTCCGCCAAGAAAGCCGCGTACAGATGCAGAATAAGATAGAAGTGATTCGTGATTATGCAAAAGATAAACTTGGCGGTGATCGCAGCGGACATGATTTTTATCATGCCGATCGTGTATCAAAAATAGCTAAAAGACTAGCCGAACAAGAGGGTATTTCAAATACATTGATCATTGAAACGGCAGGTTATCTGCATGATGTGATTGATGACAAAGTTGTAGAAGATGTTGTGGGTGAAAAAGAACGTCTTAAAAAGCTTTTAAAAAAACTCGATTTTCCTGTAAAAAGTTTTCAAGAAGTTTTTGAGATTATTGAGAACATTTCTTTCTCTAAGGAATTGGATGAGGGGAAAGCAGATTTAACTTTAGCAGGGCAGATAGTACAAGATGCTGATCGAATTGATGCACTAGGAGCAATAGGTATTTTAAGAACGGCATATTATGGCGGACACACAGAAAGCCCGTTGTATGATCCAAACATTCCGCCAAAAGAATTTAAAAACAAACAGGAATACCGGAAGAAAAGTACGGTAATCAATCATTTTTATGAAAAACTATTCAAACTCCCAGCTACTATGAATACTGAAGCAGGTAAGCTGGAAGCTCAAAGACGCTTGCTTTTTATGGAAGATTTTTTAAAGGAGTTTTACGCTGAGTGGGATTTGTCATAAAAGCGTAGCTAAAATTGCCAACTAAAAGTTAAAAACGCCCTTAGACAAGACGTATTATTTCCAGTGAACTAACTTTTCTCCTATAATAATGTTTGGTTAGGAGGAACTCTGAATGCTACATCGTGAAATCTTGAGTCCCGAAGAAGTTTTGGAAAAAATGCCCAGCTTGTCTGAGGGGTTATTTGCAATCCGTTGCAAGCTTACAAATAAGACCTATCAAATTATTTTATATAAATATCAGGCGGATTATTTTTTAGTAGAGAATCCTGCACTGATTAGTGTCTTACTAAAAAAAGATCGAAGCTTTTTTGGAACACCGGAACAACTGTTGAATGAAATCGAAATGTCTTTTGAGGATAATCACTATCAGCCCGCCTCAAAAGAGTGGGTTAATTTAGATTTGAATACCTTGAAATTATTAGATAATGTAGAAATCAAATTCTTTGATTTGGAAGAATAACAGGGTATCCTGTTATTCTTTTTTTCTAAATTGACGAAAAAGATAGTAAACATTGATAACAGTAAGAACTGCCCCTAAAGCAAACGGTACAATCAAACGTCCTTGGCTGTAACCAAAGTTTTTTTGAAAGCTTTCTGCAGAGGTGAGGGAAATGACCGTTTGACTGTAGTTATAAACTTGATAACTGAAGGTTGTTAAAAAGACTGCAATCAAAGTTAAGGCAAATCGACGATAGTCGCTGTTTTTCAAGTTTTTCGCAAAATAGAAAATCATATAAGCGCTCATTAAAGCCGCGGGGACGCCAAACGCAAAAAGCGGGTTAAGCATATATTGTTTACCTCCTTAAGATATTCATTAGTAGTACGTTAGACTTGTATCCATTTTACCATAACTCAGAAAAAAGCCTTGCTGATTAGAAATAGATCGGCAAATAGATTTGTTGAATAAGGGAGGTTCTCTATGAATAGTTACATTTTTCCAATCAAAGTTGCAATATTGACTTTTCCAATTTTAGCGATGGTTATCACAGCGCCAATTTTGATTTATTATTACCGTAAATACGGAGAATTAGGCAAGTTAAGGAGTATAATCTTATACTCGTTTGTCTTTTATTTATTAAGTGCATATTATTTAGTGATCTTACCACTACCTAGTATCAGTTCAGTTGCACAGATGACCGGTCCACGTTATGAGCTCCATTTATTTCAATCGTGGCAAAACTTTGTCAATCAAACGGTTTTGCAATTAAGCAATCCTAGTACCTATTTACCTGCGATGAAGCAAAGTGTCTTTTTAGAACCCGTCTTTAATATTTTTCTACTTTTTCCATTTGGAATATATTGCCGCTATTATTTTAAGTTTTCTTTTTGGAAAACAATTCTAGTAAGTTTTTGCTTGTCTCTTTTCTTTGAATTGACGCAATTAAGTGGACTTTACTTCATTTATCCTCGTCCATACCGTTTATTCGATGTGAATGATTTGTTACACAATACGTTAGGCGGAACGTTTGGGTTTATCTGTGCACCATTGTTTACCTTCTTCTTGCCGACCAGAAATGAATTGGATTCAGAATCCTTAATGAAAGGGCAAAAAGTGTCATTGCTAAGACGTTTAATGGCAATGATGATTGATTGGATAGTGATAGGTTTCTTCAGTAGTGTACTAAGCCTTTTTGCAAGCATCGTCCCTATAGAACTTAGAACTTTACTGGATTATCCAATTGCCAGCTTTACACTAGAGGTTATCATTTACTTCATGCTAATGATGTATCTATGGAATGGTCAAACAGTAGGAAAAAAAATAGTACGAATCAAAGTTGTAGAGAAAGGACAAGAAAATATTCGCTTTTGGAGCTTAGTTAAACGGTATAGCGCATTTTATTTATTGCTGAATGGTTTGATGCAGATTTTTACATTTACAATGACTAATTTACCTGAGAAAAATCACTCCATTTTTATTGCTTATATCACATTTGGTTTTATGAGTTTAGGAATTTTACTTTTATTTCTATTCAACTTATTGTATGCTCTCATAAGAAGAAAAACCCGCCTATTCCATGATAAAGCGAGTCACACGTTTACGATTAGTACGTTAAAGAAAGAGGTATAACATGCGAACTTTTGAATCATTTAATTTTCAGCCATTTATTCTTGAAGCGATCAAGGATAAAGGTTTTACTGAACCCACAGCAGTTCAAGAAAAACTTATTCCATTAATTAAAAAAGGCAAAAATGTTGTTGGGCAATCCCAAACAGGTTCAGGTAAAACCCATACGTTTTTATTACCATTAATGAATAAGATCGATGTAACAAAAGATGAGGTGCAAATCGTTATCACAGCACCTAGCCGGGAATTAGCAACTCAGATATACCAAGCCGCCATTCAGATTGCACAATTTTCTCCAGATGAAATTCGTGTAACAAACTTTGTTGGCGGAACAGATAAGCAGCGCCAAATGGATAAATTATCAAACCATCAACCTCATGTAGCTATCGGGACGCCAGGTCGTATCTTAGATATGATGAATGAACAAGCATTAAAAGTTCACACGGCACAATATTTTGTTGTTGATGAAGCGGATATGACATTGGACATGGGTTTCTTGCACGAAGTTGATCAGATTGCTGGACGTCTACCTAAACATCTACAAATGCTAGTTTTCTCTGCGACAATCCCAGAAAAATTGCGTCCTTTCCTATTAAAATATATGGAGAATCCGGTTATCGAAGAAATTAAATCAAAAGCAGTGATTTCTGATACGATTGAAAACTGGCTAATCTCAACCAAAGGAAAAGATAAAAACCGTCTAATCTATCAATTATTGACGATTGGTCACCCTTATTTAGCAATTGTGTTTGCTAACACTAAACAACATGTTGATGAGATTAGTACTTACCTTAAATCACAAGGATTAAGAGTTGCGAAGATACATGGGGATATTTCTCCGCGAGAACGAAAACGGGTGATGAGACAAGTTCAAAATTTAGAGTATCAATATGTTGTAGCGACAGATTTGGCTGCTCGTGGGATTGATATAGAAGGTGTCTCTCATGTCATTAATGCTGAGGTTCCACAGGATCTAGATTTCTTTGTCCACCGCGTCGGTCGTACTGGCCGAAACGGATTGGAGGGTACAGCAATCACTCTTTATAGCCCAAGTGATGAGAATGATATCAACCAAATCGAAAACCTAGGAGTAACTTTCCAACCTAAAGAAATCAAAAATGGCGAAATCATAGATACTTATGATCGCAATCGCCGAAAGAAACGCGAAAAATCAAAAGATGAGCTTGATCCAACATTGATTGGGTTGGTAAAAAAATCAAAGAAAAAGATTAAACCGGGCTATAAGAAGAAAATTGATCGTGCTATTTCAGAGTCAAATAAACAAAAACGGCGTGTCGCTCGTCGTCAAGAAGAACGTGGCGTTCGTAAGAATAAAAAACGTTCCAATAACTCTTAAATAGAAGAAACTGGTGTCCGTTAAGTAATGGGTACCAGTTTTTTGCATTTTGACATGAGTAGTACCATCTTCTATAAAAACATCTGAAATTACTTGTATACTAACTTTTCATAAAACTTCTGAGCGATAATTTCCGCAGAAAGGACCGAGATTCGACAATCTTCTTTTCTTGCTAGTATCTGAATGTACTTTAAAAGCTTTGTTTCTAGTCCAAGATGGCAAAAGTCAATGAATACAGAATCGATCCGGATTTAATGTAAGTTTTATCGATTTTTTGATATCGCATCGTTGCCACAGGATGCTGTTCATCAAAGAAAACTAAAAATTTTTGGGTCAGTGGTGTCAAATTTATCGAATTCCAATTCCGTTGGGATTTTTTGTTTTAAAACAAAAATTTGATAGCAAAATATAAGGCAGTAGCCTGCAGTTCTGGAGCAGCTCCAAAATATTCCATCATCTTTTTCCTCATTTCTTGATGATAATGGTATAATTCTAGCATATGAGCTGTTGGAGGAGGCAGAAAGATTTATGAACTTGTTAGATCAATTAGACTGGTCCTATTGGAAACGGTTGAGCCCGAAAGAAAAACGTACTTTATTGAGCCAGCTTTTACTTCATTTTGTTAATCCCTTAATGAAGATTTCGGATATTGAGTTAAAAGATTTTGATTTATATGGTATCAAATGCCAGACCTTTCAGTTAATGATTGACGAAGAAGAGTTTGTGTTTATACCCGGCAATAAGGATGCGATTCTTGGATGGAATTTGGGAACGAAAGGCTTGTCTTTATTAGAAACTGCACCAAATATTCAAGAGATCATTATTCCACAAGAGTTGCGGGGGCAATATAACTTTTTTGATGTCGATTCACTCGGAGAACTGATTAATGATAAAACGACTAGTTTGCGGAAGGTTCAAATCCCTCCCATGTTCGTACAGCGTTATGCTCTGCCTGCGGGAACGAGTTATTTAGGAATCTATGATTCTGTGACTGGAGGCTTCTCTGGTGAGGCGGATCAGTTCTCAAGCTATGAGCAAGAAATTAAAGAAGTTTTATCACCTAATTTGACATCAGAAGAAAGTATGACGTGGTCTTTTCCTAAAAATGTATTGAAGGAAGGCAGATGGTATATCGAAATGGCTCCTCATTCTGATAGTTACCATGTTTTTAGCCATGAATCACACACATATACTAGCTTACGTAAAAAAATTCGCAAAAAGAATTTTGATTTGTTGACGGAAGACCAATGGGAATATGTCAATGGAGCCGGGAGTCGTCGGTTATTCCGTTGGGGCAATGACCTGAATGTCAAGGACCCATATCGTGGGAGAAATGTCCGAAAAATGATGGAGCAAGCGAACATGTTTGGCCTATTTTTTGACACCACCATGGATCGTTTCGAGATTACGGAAGATCCTGGGGTATTAAAATTGACTAACAAAAAAAATAACGTAGGGATCCCGATCGTTGATTTCCTACCATTATCTAGTTATTTCAGCAATACTACAACGATGCTTCACGAAGAGATTTTATCTCCGAGCGATTACTTGTATCGCAAGGCGATTTTGATCAAGATCTAGTTTGACTTTTAGTAAAGTTTTTTCTATACTCTTAGAAGGATATGGTTTATTATTTTTGCTTCCACAGAGAGTGCACGATTGTTGAAAGCTGCATGTTGCAAATAATGAATTGCTCCCATCAGATTTTGGTTGAAAAACCAACGCTGCTCAGCGTTATCGAGCTGAAGAGGTAATGATCAAACTATCATTGCAATCAAGGTGGTACCGCGAGTTTTCGTCCTTGACTGCAGTGGTAGTTTTTATTTTTTAGAAAAGAGGAGAACAGATGAAAAATTTATCAAGCGCTGAAGTGCGTCAAATGTTTTTAGATTTCTTTAAGACTAAGGATCACATGATTGAACCAAGCGCTTCTTTAGTGCCTGTCAACGATCCAACTTTGTTATGGATCAATTCAGGTGTAGCGACTATGAAAAAATATTTTGATGGTAGTGTCGTACCAGAAAACCCACGAATTGCCAATGCACAAAAATCAATTCGAACTAATGATATTGAAAATGTTGGGAAAACAGCTCGTCATCATACCATGTTTGAAATGCTGGGGAATTTTTCGATTGGAGATTATTTTAAAGTTAAGGCAATCGAGTGGGCATGGGAGTTCTTAACATCACCAGATTGGATCGGTTTTGATCCAGATAAATTATATGTGACAGTCTATCCAGAAGATAAAGAAGCAAAGCGGATCTGGCTAGAAGAAGTTGGCATTCCAGCTGATCACGTGGTAGAAATCGAAGACAATTTCTGGGACTTAGGAGCAGGACCCAGCGGTCCGGATTCAGAAATTTTCTATGACCGCGGCGAAGCATTTAATGACTTAGCTGAAGATGATCCTGAAAATTATCCTGGTGGTGAAAATGAACGTTACTTAGAAATCTGGAACTTAGTTTTTTCAGAATTCAATCACACACCGCAAGGAACATATGAGCCATTACCACATCAAAACATTGATACAGGTATGGGACTTGAACGAATGGTCTCAATTATCCAAGATGCACCAACAAACTTTGAAACTGATTTATTCTTGCCGATCATTGGTAAAGTCGAAGAATTGAGCGGAAAGAAATATGGCGTGGATAAGCAAATGGATGTGTCATTCAAGGTCATTGCTGACCACATCCGTTCATTGGCGTTTGCGATCGGCGATGGCGCCTTACCTTCAAATGAAGGACGGGGTTATGTTTTACGTAGATTATTACGTCGTGCAGTTATGCATGGTAAGAAATTAGGCATTGACCAAGCGTTCTTATATAATCTAGTACCTGTTGTTGGTGAAATCATGGTCAGCTATTATCCTGAAGTGAAGCAGCAAGAAGCCTTCATTCAAAAGGTTGTACGTACTGAAGAAGAACGTTTCCACGAAACGATTAACGATGGATTAAGCATGTTAAATGATGTTCTAGCTGAATTGAAAGCGAAGAATGAGACAACCTTAGATGGAAAAACAATCTTCAAACTTTACGACACATTTGGTTTCCCTGTAGAACTGACAGAAGAAGTAGCAGAAGACGAAGGATTAAAAGTCGATCATGAAGGCTTTGAAGTAGAGATGCAAGCTCAAAAGGAACGTGCTCGAGCTGCTCGGACGACTGAAAAATCAATGGGTGTTCAAACAGCTTTGTTAGGGGATATCAAAGTTGAAAGTACCTTTGTTGGTTACGATTATTTAGAAATTGAAAGTGAATTGTTAGTTGTTTTGCAAAATGATGCGCTTGTTTCAGCTGTCAACGAAGGGGAAGCGCAGTTAATTTTTGCGAAAACACCTTTCTATGCTGAAATGGGTGGTCAAATCGCTGATAAAGGAATAATCGTTGATCAAGATGGAAAAATTATCGCCAATGTAACGGATGTACAAAAAGCACCAAACGGTCAAGCGCTTCATACTGTAGAAGTGTTAGCCTCTTTAAAAGAAGGAGAAACCTACTTCTTGCAGGTGAATGCTGGTTTCCGTAATAAGGTGATCAAGAACCATACAGCGACTCACGTATTGCATAAAGCATTGAAGGAAGTTTTAGGCGATCATGCGAACCAAGCAGGTTCATTAGTTACAGATAAACATTTACGTTTTGACTTTACTCATTTTGGTCA
Organism: Enterococcus sp. GPZ-007; assembly: GCF_059374735.1. Taxonomy (NCBI): domain Bacteria; kingdom Bacillati; phylum Bacillota; class Bacilli; order Lactobacillales; family Enterococcaceae; genus Enterococcus; species Enterococcus sp. GPZ-007. The sequence goes on from NZ_JCAFYN010000051.1 coordinate 16,744, forward strand.
AGTAACAATTGATGAGTTGAAGGAAATGGAAAAAATCGTTAACCAGAAAATCTGGGAGGCGATTCCAGTTGTAACGATTGAAACGGATATCGATACTGCAAAAAACATGGGTGCTATGGCTTTGTTTGGAGAAAAATACGGACATGATGTACGTGTAGTAAACATTGGAGATTGGTCAATCGAACTTTGCGGGGGGACACATGTAATCAATACTGAAGATATTGGTTTGTTCAAAATTGTCTCTGAATCAGGCATTGGTGCAGGTGTGCGTCGAATCGAAGCCTTGACCGGAAAAGAAGCGTATGAATCTTTCCGCGAAGAAGAGGAACAATTAATGCAAGTGGCTCAAATCGTGAAATCACCACAAATCAAGGAAGTAGTCGGAAAAACAGAACAATTACAGCAACAATTACGTGAACTACAAAAAGAAAATGAACAGCTGGCAACAAAATTGGCCAACCAACAAGCTGGAGATATCTTTAAAAACGTTAAAGACATCAACGGTACGACTGTAATTACAGCACAGGTAAATGTTAAAGATATGAATCAGCTACGTCAATTGGCAGATCAGTGGAAACAAAAACAATTATCTGATGTTTTGGTTCTTGGAACCGTTCAAGGTGGAAAAGTTAATCTGTTGGCGGCAATGAGCCCAGCAGCGAATGAAAAAGGCTTGAAGGCGGGGGAACTGATCAAAACTATCGCACCAAAAGTTGGCGGCGGTGGCGGTGGTCGTCCAGACATGGCACAAGCTGGCGGGAAAAATCCAGCAGGACTTGCTGATGCGTTAACAGAAGTTGAGAATTGGTTAGCTTAATTTGTATAAAGTCTGGAGGCAGCATCTTTATGATGTTGCCTCTTTTAATGAGAAAATGGAGATTCTCTAGCGACTTTCTTTTATTAATCGGACGCTTTAGGTATAATTCAAATGAGAGAATTATTTTTCTGAAAAGAGGGGACCATTTGGGAATTATTGAGCAAATTATTGTTTTTATTTTTATCGTCAACTTGGTAGGGGCGATTATCACCGTATTTCGTAAACCCAGGAACATTACGACTATCTGGGCTTGGTTACTGACGTTAATTTTTTTACCCGTCATTGGCTTTTTGATTTATGCTTTTTGCGGTCGCGGTATCGATGGGGAAACGATGTATCTTTTTGATCAAGAGGATGAAGATCGGGTAAAGGAAATTAATGAAATAATCCAACAAGACAATCGACACGTGGATTATAATGAACCGGATCAACTGTATCCAGCAGCAACAGCATTGGTAAAGTATTTTAAAAATTTAGATGAGTCTCCGTTGGCGATTCGAAATGAATTGGAATTTTTTCTAGATGGAACAGAGAAATTCGAGCGTCTTTTTAAAGATTTACGGGAAGCTCAAAGTACGATTCATGTCGAGTATTATGCGTTTTTTAATGATCGAATCGGCAATCGTTTTATGCGCATTTTAGAGGAGAAGGCCGCTGAAGGTGTAGAAGTACGAATGATCTATGATCCATGGGGGTCGCCAAAAACAAATAAACAGTTTTTTGAGACCTTGATTAAAAATGGCGGGAAAGTCGCTCCTTTTATCACCTCAAGAAATATTTTGGCCAAAACACGATTGAATTATCACTTGCATCGAAAAATTGTGGTGGTGGATGGACAGATCAGTTGGACAGGTGGGTTCAATGTGGGGGATCAGTATCTTGGGGAATCGAAACGATTTGGAAGATGGAGGGATACTCACGGAAGAATCGAAGGTACCGCAAGTTTTACCTTGCAGGAGATTTTTATTCGTGATTGGAATGCCTCTGTTAAAGATAAAGCTGATCGGATGAGCTATTTGCCAGAGTATTTTGTTCTACCACAAAAGCACATTAAAAAAGGAGTTGCTATGCAAATCGTTGCGGATGGACCTGATTCCAGTGAACAGATTATCAAGGATGGATTTGTTCGTATGATCTTAGCTGCTGAAAAAAGTGTCTGGATCCAGAGCCCATATCTTGTTCCAGACGAAACAATGATTTCTGCTATTTTAATCGCTGTTCGTTCAGGAATTGATGTCCGTATAATGATTCCAAATATGCCAGATCATCCTTTCATTTATCGGGCAACCCAATATTATGCAAACTATCTACATCAAAGAGGCGTAAAAATTTACCACTATGCAGATGGCTTTCTCCATTCTAAAACCGTTGTTGTAGACGATGAGCTAGCAAGTTTTGGATCAACCAATCAAGATATTCGCAGCTACGAATTGAACTTTGAAGTCAGCAGCTTTATTTACGATCCAGAGATCGCACAACAATTTAGACAAATATTTGAGGAAGATATGAAAGATTGTATCTTGTTAACAGATGAGATGATCGCAAATCAATCCTACTGGTTGAATTTCAAACAGCGGTTCTCACGCTTGTTATCACCTGTTTTATAATTTTTTTCGCAAACCTTGGCGGGCAAGATTGTCCGCCCCTTTATTTTTTGCTTCAGGAATCCATTGAAGTACTAATAAGGGAAATTGTGAAGCTAATTCATTAAACTCTGATAAATATGGCAGGAAGAGCTTGTTTTTTGTCTGCCTTTGGTCTAAAATTTTTATTGCAGTTTTACTATCAGAATAGAGTAAAATAGTTTGATCATTCAACTTATGATCAATCAAATAATTTAAAGCATAGAGAATCACAGCCAATTCAGCTTGATGATTATTCGTCTCTGTTAGTGAGATAGAAACTTGTTTTTGCTCTTCAGAAATAATTAGAATGCCACCGCCGCTTTTTTCCGTGTTCGTGGCTGCATCTGTGTAAACTTTTAACATAATGACCATCCTTTTTTAGAGTAGGAGTATATGAATGAATAAAAAACGCTATTTTTGGCAACCAGAGCTGTCAATCAGTATTATATATTGGTCGTTGACTCTGATTGTTCTTTTTTATGGGTTGATTCTGACATTGGAAAAAACTCATCCGTATTTGCAAGGAAACATAGTCATCGGAATATCTATTTTATTTGCAATTGTGGGACTCCATCGCTATTTAAACATTGATGAATCTGGGATAAGAGTTCGTTACGCGCGCCTTTGGCGACGAGAGACGCTTCTGCGAGAACATATCGATTATTTGAGCCCGTGTAAAGACGGAGTAATCATTCAGCGCAAAGGACTCAGCGGGGCATCTTTCCATTTTGCTATGACCAAAAAGAAAAGAACAGCATTTATTAAAGATTTTACAGCCTTTTATCCTGAAATTGAAGTCAAAGAAAACGAAAAGACCAGCTATGACTGATCTTTTCGTTTATTTCTTCTTAACATGAGCCGCTTGAATACCGCGAGCACCTTCCACAATTACAAATTCAACTTCGTCACCGGGATCCAAGGTTTTGAATCCTTCCTCCTCAATAGCAGTGAAGTGAACAAAAACTTCTTGATTTTCTTCATAGGCAATAAAGCCATAACCTTTTTTCTCATCAAACCATTTAACAATGCCACTATTCATTACACAACACCCCTTTGCAATTGCTGGTTTTATTATACGTGATGAAAACAAAAATTGCGAATCAATAAGATTGATGATTCTAAGTGCTGTTTTTCTTTAAAGAATTCGTTATAATACAAATGAACGAATAAAAAAGTGTATTTTTCTGAGTAACGTTCGGGAAAGGGAGTTTTTATGAAAACTGATATCGAAATATCTCAAGCAACGACTTTAAAACCAATAACTGAGGTCGCAGAAAAAATCAACTTATCTTTTGATGATTTAGAATTGCATGGTAAATATAAGGCAAAGATCGAATTTGATGCTTTAGAACAAATGAAAAAAAATCCTGAAGGAAAATTGATTCTAGTGACCTCTATTAATCCAACACCAGCTGGAGAAGGAAAATCGACAGTCACAATCGGTTTAGGCGACGCATTAAATAAAATTGGTAAGAAAACAGTAATTGCACTACGAGAACCTTCTTTAGGACCAGTAATGGGGATTAAGGGTGGTGCAACAGGCGGTGGTTATGCTCAGGTGTTGCCGATGGAAGATATCAATCTACACTTCACAGGTGATATGCATGCAATCACGACAGCGAATAATGCACTATCCGCCTTGCTGGACAATCACATTCATCAAGGAAATCAATTGAACATCGATGCCCGACGTGTGATTTGGAAACGGGTGGTGGATTTAAACGACCGCGAACTGCGCCATATTACGGTTGGTTTAGGCGGACCAATCAACGGAGTTCCTCGCGAGGATGGCTTTGACATTACGGTTGCTAGTGAAATCATGGCAATTTTATGTCTTGCGACAGATATTGAAGATTTGAAAAATCGCTTAGCGAATATCGTGGTCGCCTATACCTTTGATCGTGAACCAGTAACCGTGGGAGATTTAAAAATTGAAGGGGCTCTGGCGTTAGTTCTTAAAGACGCAATTAAACCGAATTTAGTTCAGACCATTTATCAAACACCGGCGTTTGTCCACGGCGGACCGTTTGCCAATATTGCCCATGGCTGTAACAGTATTTTAGCTACAAGAGCTGCTCTGCATTGTGGAGACTATGTGGTAACTGAAGCTGGTTTTGGGGCAGATCTTGGCGGTGAAAAATTCTTAGACATCAAAGTACCAAGTTTGGGCAAAGCACCGGATGCAGTGGTAATTGTAGCGACGATCCGGGCATTGAAGATGCATGGCGGCATCGCTAAGTCGGATTTAAGCATGGAAAATCTTGACGCATTGAAAGAAGGCTTCAGCAATTTAGCGAAGCATATTCGTAATATGCGTAAGTATGGCTTACCGGTGGTTGTCGCTATCAACGAATTCATTAGTGATACCGATAAAGAAATCGCACTGTTAAAAGAGCTTTGTGAGCAGGAAAGTGTCAAGGTTGAATTAGCCAGTGTTTGGGAAAAAGGACCAGATGGCGGGATTGATTTAGCAAAAACAGTTGTTGAGACAATTGCGACTGAAGAAAACCAGTTCCATTCAATCTTCAGCAGAGAGCACGATGATTTAACTGAAAAAGTTGAGACAATCGTCCGTGAAATCTACGGAGGAAATGAAGTTATCTATAGTAAGAAAGCAAAACAACAACTGGCTAGCTTTAAAAAATACGGCTGGGATCGTTTGCCAGTTTGTATGGCGAAGACGCAATATTCCTTATCCGATGATCCAAGCAAGTTAGGTGCACCAATTGATTTCGATGTAACGATTCGCGAATTTGTACCAAAAATCGGTGCTGGATTTGTAGTCGCGTTAACAGGCGATGTTATGACAATGCCTGGACTGCCTAAAAAGCCCGCAGCTTTAAATATGGATGTCGATGAAAAAGGCAATGCTATCGGACTATTCTAAAATGAGAAAAGGCGTATACACTTGTATAAACAGGTGTATACGCCTTTTTGCATATTCAAAAGTTGATTTTGCATAATATATCGAAAATATGCAAAAAAATTTATAAAAAACCATTGACTTGTATAAACAGTACACGTATAATCTTCACAAATAGTAGTTTTCTAATCGTATTATTATTCAATTCCAAGGATAGTAGATACGTTTCACAGGTGCCATTATTGCATTCTGCTTTCGTAGATTCCTAGCGTGGCATGTGTAAGAAAGCTTTTAAATGATACGTCAAAAAATCATACATTAATAGCAAAAGGAGGGGTTAATATGAAAGTTTCGATTATTGGAGTGACTGGTTATAGTGGTGTTGAGCTGGTGCGACTATTGTTGCAGCATCCTAATGTAGAAATAACTTCCATTCATAGTCATTCACAGAACGGCAAAGATATTGATGAGTATTTGCCGCACTTAAATCGATTGTTGGACCTTCCTTTGGAACCAATTGACTCTAAGAAAATCATGGAGCAGTCAGATTTAGTTTTCTTTGCTACTCCATCAGGTATTTCAAAAGAGATAGCAACAACGTTTGTGAAGGCTGACTTTCCCGTCATTGACCTTTCGGGCGATTTTCGATTAAAAACAGATGGGCAATATGAAAAATGGTATAAAAATTCAAGTGCTCCTTTTGAAATTTTGCAAAACGCTCATTATGGTTTAGCAGATTTTTATACAGAACCTTTATCAAAATTAATTGCCAATCCCGGTTGCTATGCCACTGGAACGTTGTTATCACTAGCACCGTTGGTTCAACAGAAAGTCATTGAAAATGATTCAATCATAGTGGATGCAAAATCTGGACTTTCTGGAGCTGGAAAGAATTTGTCGGAATCTAGTCATTTTGTCAACAGTAATGAAAATATGACGCTGTACAAAATGAATAGCCATCAACATATCCCAGAGATTATGCAGCAATTAAAGAAATGGAATAAAGACATTCCAGCCATTCAGTTTTCAACATCATTAATTCCAGTAACTCGCGGCATTTTTATCACGACATATGCGCGTAGTAAGGAAAAGTTGACACAGGAAAAGGTTTTGGAGCTATTCCAAACCTTCTATCAGGAAAAACTTTTTGTTCGTGTTCAGGATCAAGATGTTTATCCCAATTTACGTCAAATTGTCGGTTCGAATTTCTGTGATATCGGTGTGGCTTATAATGAAGTCACCAATATCATTACCGTTGTTACAGTATTAGATAACTTAGTGAAGGGGGCCGCTGGTCAAGCGGTTCATAATCTAAATCATTTAGCAAGGTGGCCAGAAACTACCGGATTAAATCTCGTACCAATTTATCCATAAAAATGTCGGAGCGTGAAGAATATGCAAATTATAGATGGAACAATCGCCAGTCCCAAAGGCTTTTATGCAACTGGCTTACATGCAGGGTTAAAAAAAGAGAAGAAAGACTTAGGCGTGATTTATTCAGAGGTTCCTGCAAACGCTGCGGCCGTTTACACAACAAATCAAGTCAAAGCAGCACCAATCTTTGTTACGAAAGAAGCAATGAAAGATGCCAAAATTCAAGCGGTGGTAGTTAATTCTGGCGTGGCCAATGCTTGTACCGGAAAACTTGGTTTAGAAAATGCGAAAGAGATGCAAGCTTTAACAGCAGCTCAGTTAGCGATTCCACAAGAAAATGTCGCGGTTGCTTCTACTGGTGTGATTGGTAAACAGTTGCCAATGGAAGTCATCGAAGCAGGAATTAGCAGCATTGATTTGCAGAAGCAAGAACCATATGGATTTCACAAGGCAATCCTGACGACTGACACAGCGACGAAAGAAATCGTCATTACCGAGGAAATTAACGGACAACAGGTAACTATAGCTGGTGTTGCCAAAGGATCAGGAATGATCCACCCTAATATGGCGACGATGCTGGCATTCATTACAACCGATGCTCAAATTTCAGAAGAGTTGCTGCAGGAAGTATTAGCAGATAAAACAGAAACAACCTTCAATCAAATCACTGTTGATGGTGATACATCCACGAACGATATGGTTTTAGTTCTAGCTAATGGCTTGGCTGAAAATCCGGAGATTGCAAAGAATTCCGAAGCTTATGAGAAATTTGTTGCGATGTTTCAACGAGTCAGTGAAACATTAGCCAAAAAAATCGCTAAGGATGGCGAGGGCGCGACGAAATTGATCGAAGCACAGGTTGTCGGTGCACTTAACGGCAGCGAAGCACGATTAGTTGCGAAGAAAGTCGTTGGTTCTAGTTTAGTAAAAACAGCGATGTTTGGCGAAGATCCCAACTGGGGACGAATCATTTGCGCAGTTGGTTATGCGGGGTCACATACGAATCCAGAAAAAATCGATATGTGGATTGGCGACCAGCAATTATTAAAGAATAGTCAACCGCAGGAATTTGACGAAGCGTTGATGAAACAAACGTTAGAAAAAGAAAAAATCAATATTATCGTTGATCTAAATATCGGTGATCAAAGTGGACAAGCTTGGGGCTGTGATTTGACCTACAAATATGTCGAAGTAAATGCTTTGTATCACACATAAGAGTATAGGGAGCGAAAAAAATGGGTAAGATAGTCGTAAAAATTGGCGGTGTGGCCAGTGATAATTTAACTAATAATTTTTTTGAGCAAATTGAAACCTGGCAAGCTGACGGTCATGAAATCATCGTTGTTCATGGTGGGGGTTATTATATCACGGAAATGATGGAGCGTTTAAGCATTCCAGTTATGATCAAAGATGGTTTACGAGTGACAACAGAACAGGCGTTAAAAGTGACGCAAATGGTACTGATTGGTCAGGTTCAACCAACCATTACGACTTTATTTCAACAACAAGGCTTTGGTACGATCGGACTTAATGCCTCAAGTGATTATATGATTCAAGGGACTTTTATTGATAAAGAAAAATTAGGCTATGTTGGCAAAATCACCGAGATCAATCCAGCGGCGATTGAAGGGGTTTTGTATAAAAGTTACATTCCGATTATCGCTCCTCTGGGAATGACCGCAAATGGTCAATGGCTTAATATCAATGCAGATGATACCGCGTGTAAAATCGCTGAAGCCCTTGAAGCTGATGCGCTGTATTTATTAACAGATGTACCAGGAGTGAAACAAGATGACAAATGGCTTGAAAAGATTTCGATCCATGAAGTCGATCAGCTGAAAGCCGAAAAAGTAATTACTGGGGGCATGATCCCTAAACTAAATAGTGCCGTTGATGCGTTAGAAAACGGCGTTTCAGAAGTTCACATTACCAATTGTATCGAATGTGCAGGTACTGTGATCGTAAAGGAGGGGGTCTTTGCATGAGTCATTTGTTTCCAAATTATGCAAGGGATGCGATTGATCTAACTAATGGTTCAGGAAGCTATGTTTATGATCAAGATGGAAACAGCTATTTGGATTTTATGAGTGGCATTGCTGTGAGTAATCTAGGACATAAAAATCCAAAGGTTATGCAGGCTTTGACTGAGCAAGCGGATAAAATCTGGCACAGCTCAAATTTGTATTCCAATCATCTGCAAGAGCAGGTAGCTGAAAAGCTGACCATGGGAAAGGATTATTTAGCTTTCTTTTGTAATAGTGGAACCGAGGCCAATGAAGCGGCGATTAAATTAGCGAGAAAGGCCACTGGACGTTCGAAAATTTTTAGCTTTGAGCAATCATTCCATGGACGAACATACGGGGCATTGAGTGCAACAGGACAGCCGGCTTTGCAAGAAGGCTTTTTCCCAATCGTCGAAGGGTTTGACTATCTTCCTTATAATGAACTAGCTCCTTTAAAGGAAAAATTGACTGATGATGTAGCCGCAGTTATGTTAGAGGTTATTCAAGGGGAAGGCGGGATTATCCCTGCAGAAAAAGAGTGGCTTCAAGCAGTCGTAAAATTATGCAATGAAAACGGCAGTTTATTGATCATTGACGAAATTCAAACCGGTATGGGAAGAACAGGAACCTTCTACGCGTTTGAGGATTATCAGATCGAACCAGATATCATTACGATCGCCAAAGCTTTGGCTAATGGCATCCCGGCGGGTGCGATGTTAGGGAAAATTGAATTGGCTGAAGCTTTTGGTCCAGGTTCTCATGGAACAACCTTTGGCGGAAACAATCTGGCGATGAGTGTGGCGGATACCGTGGTAGGCGAGATCGATCAGCCGGAATTTTTAGCAGAGGTTACAGCTAAAGGTCAGTATTTGATGGATGAACTCATCAAATTGAGCGGGAAATCTAATAAAGTCCTCGAGGTTCGGGGAAAAGGACTGATGGTGGGTGTAGAGTTGGATTCACCCGAGACGCTACAGCAGGCAATCCAAGAGTTAAAGGCACAAAAACTCTTAGCCATTAAGGCTGGGAAAAACGTGCTTCGCTTGCTGCCACCGCTGACCATCAGTCATGATGAGTTAGCAAAAGGCGTTGAAATTATCAGCTCTGTATTACTAAAATAGTTCAATTTTAATTTAATATGCATGCGTAAAAAATCCTCGTCATTTTAACAGATGTTGAGGATTTTTTAGCATATTCAAGAAAGAAAAAAATTT
>NZ_JCAFYN010000052.1:0-25651 GCF_059374735.1 Enterococcus sp. GPZ-007
ATTTGATACTAAATAGTTTGCTTTGCCGCTTCATTTTCTTCAGATAGAACAACCCCATTATCGCTAATCCCACTCCAGTAACGATTAAAATTATTTGAATGCTTATTAGATCTGCCAACGGACCGAAAAAGAGAATAGCAATCGGCATGGCACTGGCAGTGATTACTTGTACAATTGAAAAAACTCTACCTAAAATTTTTATATCAGCAGTTTGCTGGATACTGACTGTCAGAAGTGTAATAATGATCGGAAGTAAAATCCCTGAAATACCGACTAAAAGTTGATAAATCCAAAAGTTCGTTGCAGTCCCCTCTAAAATAAGTAATAATCCAAAAAAGATTAAAAGACAAGAACTTATTTTTACTTTACTCTTTATTTCTCCCAGAAACGATATCAGCATCCCACCAGCAATAGAACCGAGCCCCCAGATAATTTGATTAACGCTTAATCTCCAAAGTTCATTTCCAAAGCTGCGTTCAATTAGCAACGGAGCCAAGTTAGCTACTGGAGCAAAAAGAACAAAGGAAACCGCATAAACAAGCATGATCACTCTCAATGTTGGGTGATGATAGGCATAGGATAATCCATTTGTTAAATCCGATAGAATGGTCGTTTTCTTTTCTTTACTTACTTCCACTTCAACTTTTATTTTTAGCATGATTATTACGGCTAATATAGCTGATAAGACATCGATCAAGAATGACCAGACAATGCCAATTTGACTCAAAACCAATCCGCCTAAAGCTGGTGCCAACAGCATCATTGCGGAGCCTAACGTTTGGTTGATTCCCTGAACCCGTGTCAATTGTTCTTCAGGCACGAGCTCAGGGAAAAACGAGGTAACAGCAGGCGTCTGGATACCTGCACCAATCGAGCGAATGATTGAAACAAGCAGAATCAAATATAAACTTTTGTATCCTGAAAAAAAGGCAATAGTCAGTAAAAGCGTTGCGACTGCAATAAACATGTCAGCAAGAATAATCAGCTTCTTTTTATTATAGCGATCAGCTAGCACACCTCCCCATAAGGAGATAAGGGCCTGTGGCATCATGGAACACACAGTAGCCAAAGTCAGCCAAATACCAGAGGATGTCTCCAAGGTGATGTACCAAATAATCGCATAACTGACTAATTGCGAACCGAATAGTGAAATATTTTGACTAGCTAGAAATAGAATGATCTTTTGTTTCATTGAAGTGTTCATAGGACTAACCTCCCGTACTTTTTATATAAGGTTAGCATGTTGAACTCGGGTGGTGTATAACTGTAAGCTTCAAGTATTTCATTCTTTCGTTGCGTTTTATGGATAGTAGAATATCGTCAAATCTTTACAAACGTCAAGTAAAAAACAAGAATACTTTACGTATCCTTGTTCAAAATGGTATTTACTTTACGATCGGCAACCAGATTTCCAAACAAGCTTTGTCTTCCAGAGAGACATATGTTTCCAGCTCAGGACCATCGAGCTTCTTGTATTCTGTTTGCGGCAACCAAGAATTAAATATTTGCTGTTGTAGTTGATAGTAGGCATTTGAAACATTTTCAGTCCGACGGTAATCATAAGGTTCACTGACAAAAACAGCATAAGTTTGCTTAGGAATCTCCAGCGTTAAATAATCCGACTCATCGTTTTCACTCAAAACAAACCCGGTAAAATAATTCAAATAACCCGAAACTGGTGCCATAGGATTGGCGACTGCGAAATAGGGTTCGCGATTTAATCCGAAGAAATTCTTTCTAGTAGCTTCACTTTCCGCAAATTCTCGCAGCTTTTGATCAGAAAAGAAACTTTCCCAATGTTTGCCAGTATGCTGGAATAGCTCCTCCTCTAACTGATACTCCGCCATCTCTCCAACGATGGTAAAGCCCGGCAGCTGCTCAATGTGATAATTCAACGTTTTTCCACCGTTAATTTGAATATCCAGCCGAATCGGCGGGAAGAAATTGATGGCGGCATTGATCTCTTTCGCTTGGCTAGGCGTGATTCCATGGAACTTTGAGAATGCTCGGTTAAAGGCCGAACGATTTGCGTAACCGCACAACTCTGAAACTTCATCAATTGCAGCCTCGCTGCGTAATAGCTCCACTGCTTCAGAAAGTCGACGATTACGTAGATACGTTGAAAAGGAAAAACCGGTCAAATAGGTAAAAAATCGATGAAAAGTATATTCGGATAATAGAGCCTGTTTGGCTAATTCTTTAAGTGAAATATTTTCAAACAAATGGGTTTCGATATAAGCCAAAGTAGCTGAAAAACGTTCTAAATCTTTTGACATAATACCCTCCTGAAAATTCTCTATAGTAAGAATAGCATACTCAGGAAGGGCATTAAATTTTTTTAACTTACTTTCTCCTAACCGGTACCCAGATTTCAATCTCATCACCTTGTCCATAAACCTCAAGATCCGGCCCGGCAGAAGTCATCTCTCCAGTTGCATAGCCATCATTCAGTAATGCGTATTCAGTTGATTCAGGCGCCCATTTTGTTACGATCTCAAATTGTGTCTTGCCAGAAGTTTTTCTCGTACATGGAAAGACTGCCCATGTATTGGCAGGAACCTCCACTTCAGCTAATTCAGCTGGCGTATCACTGGTGGTTGCCGCCGCAATATAATAGTCAAATCTCTTCGCATCCTGTTCATCGATATTATAAAAACTCGCACCAATCAGCCCAAATGGTTCATGATTAATCAACGGTAAAAGTGCTTCTTGTTTACCAGAAGACAAAATCTCATTCCAAAATGCAGGACAATCCTTCATACCCTGCCGGTTATCATTCGTTGATTCCTTCTTAAATCCAACTAACTTAAAACTCTCTAATTCTACAATTCGATGTTCCATAACTAATCCCTCTCTTTCTTTCCTTCACTATAGCAAAGTCCACTAGATTCCCCATTACCCTTTTTGAAGCAAAAAAAGAGAAGAAGCTGATCGTAAAGTATTTTCGTACTGTACTTAACAAAAGTAAAGCCAAATCATATATTTCTTTCCAGAATGAAAGTAATGTGTGATTTGGCCTTTTATTTCATCTTGCTAGCAGGATAAAACTATAGTTCTCGCCCATCAGCTTCGAAGCCATCCTGCTCTTCGCCATCAAATTGATAAAGTTTCTTCAACAATCCCCAAAGCTGCTCTAATTCTTCTAATGAGAAAGCATGGAAAGCTTCCTGCAAAAATTGCCACCCTTGGATATTTGCTTGTTCGAAAACTTTTTTTCCACTATCGGTAATGACAATGTTCACCGAGCGGGCATCTGTTTTACTTTTTTCTGACTTCAGATAGCCTTTTCCTTTCAAATTATTTATTATTTGAGCGGTGCTTTGCTTCGTTGCTCCAAGTTTAGACGCTATCGCGTTTAAGGTGACTTCACCTTCAGGTATATGAACGATTGCGATCAATGCCATGACCTGTCTTGAAGTTAATTCCTCCATCGACTCATCGCCAACGGCTTGCAGCTTATTCGTTACCGAAAACAAAGTGGCATACGTTTGCGAAATTAGAAATAGACGATCATTATTGTCCATCGGATCACTCTCCTCAGCTGATTTTCAGATGGATTAATCATAACATATTGAGCACAAACAACCCTACGTTACTCCAGCGATTTCTCTGCTGGTCCTTTTTCAGAAAAATAATACGTCAACATAAAAAGTCCAAAACAAATTAGCAGCAACACCAACGACACTAAATAATTGTTGTAGGTAGGCGGGTAAACATCGGTAAAAGAATTAAACCCCGCATGCAGCAGAATGCATAAGGCGATACTCTCATACTTATTCCAAAGAATAGTCAATAAAAAGGCAAAGCTGAAGACCATGATCATATAGCCGCTGATTCGGATCGTATCTTGCCCAGAGCCTTTCACCAGCCAACCTCCTCCAGTCCGCCCCCAAAGAAAATCATCACAGGTAACTGAAACAGCGCGATATAAATGGGCGCCTGTTGCTGAGTTGTACCTACTAAAACTGGAAAGATACAAACACCCCAAGCGAGAACAAAAGTAAGCAAGTAAGCTAAAATCGGCTGTCTCAGATTAAAGATATTTTTGATAAACTCGCGAAAGCTTTGCTTACACATGGACCTTTTATTGACCACACAAGCTGCAATCATCGGTCCTGCCGCTCCAATACTATACAAAGGTAAAGCGAAAGGCGAGAATAACTTTACGTTCGTATAGTTTGTCAAAAATGCAACGATCAACCAGCAAGTCCAAGAGATCGAAAAGGTGATAGTTAAATACAAAAAGATCTTTTTTCTCATCCTTTTTTTCCTCCTTTAAAATGGATTTATTGTTTTTCTGCACTAGCTTTTATCTCCTTTACTGCATCGAAAAACGCTTTAGGTTCTTCATAATTCGGGCTGTGTGCTGAATTATCGAAGGTATAAAACTTCTTCGCTGGCGCTTTAACCTTACTGAAACAATCTTTTGCCAATTGATAAGAAACTTGATAATCATGTTTCCCATGCAGCCCATATACAGGGACTTTCAGTTCAGAGACGGTTTCTAATAAGTTATCATTGGAGTAATCATCATTATCCAATTTTTCATTCGAAAGCGGCATCCCTTTGAGCGCGTTGATTTTCTCACCAAATGTGTATCCTTTAAAAAACATCAGGTTCTTGATCATTTTTAACAAAGACGAGTCCTCATGACGAATACCGACATGATATTTTTCCAGAAGCATATTGTAGGCCGGTGCCTCGGGATCAAATTTTTCTAGCTTTTTCAAAGACTTCTGATCATCAATTTCTTTCGCGTGTTTCTGTAGATAATCATAAGCCAGCTTTTGACCTTTCTTTTGATGGACCGGCTGCCCGACACCCATATAAGCCGAATATAATTCCGGGCTTTTCTGCACGGTCTTGATACCCAGATAGGCACCCCAAGAATGGCCCATCAAATAAATCTTGTCCTGCTTAAAGCGTTCGCGTAAATAATTTGTTACTTCGATCGTATCCTCTATGATTTGATCCTTAGTCATCGTCTTGGTATCCAACGCTTTCGTATTAGACATGCCGGTTCCTCGCTGATCCCAATAGCAGACGACAAACTCTTTTTCTAATCGGTTTTTTGTCTCCCATGCTTCGGACATCGCAAACTCTGGCGTTCCCGGTCCGCCATGTAGAAAGAGCAAGACAGGTTTTGTTTGGTCCTCTCCACGAATGAACATACCTTGTTTAATCCCGCCGATTTCGACAAATTTTTTCTCACTGATGCTCCCCTCGATCGTCTCTCCTTTTTCATTTTTTAAACTTGTTAATTTTCCGGGACTGTTAAAAAATATCAATAGGAACCCCCCGATTAATACAAAAATCAACAAACCCAAAATAGCTAACAACACTTTTTTTATCATCATCTTTCTCTCCTCACATATTCTGTTTAGTCATTATAATTACTATATTAGAATAGCATGACTCTTCCCTGAAAAAATCCGTCTTAAGTCGGAATCGCCAATTATTTCTGAAGAAATTTTAAAATAACGCTTGATTATGATTTTTAATGCATTTACTCTAAGGATAGAAGGCGCCTTCGGAATTGGAGGAACACAATGAACGACAATAAACTCAAGACAATCCAACAAAAAATCGAAACAGATTATGGGAATATCACTGGGATTACTGTGCAAAAAAATGAACATCTGTTGTATGAACACTATTTTAATGACTGTAATGAAACAAGTAAGATTCATGTCTATTCGGTAGCTAAAAGTATTCTCTCATTATTATTAGGTATCGCACAGGAACAAGGATATATTGGGGAAGTGAGTCGTCCGATCTTAGACTACTTTCCGGAGTTTCAGACGAAAGACGCAAACATCAAAAAGATCACACTAGAAAATCTGTTGACCATGACGACCCCTTATAAATACAAAGATGGACCATTGGCCTATATCAAATATTTTACCAGCAAAGATTGGACTAAATTTACGCTAAAACAACTTGGCGGCAAGCGGCCGATCGGGGAATTCAAGTACACGCCATTGATAGGACCAGATCTCTTGTCAGCGGTTTTGGCTCGTTCGACCAAACAAAGTGTTTTAAACTTCGCACATAAAGAGTTGTTCGAACCGTTGGACATCAATGTCGAGAAAGCGATCCAATTGAAGACCGCCAAAGACCAAATGACATTCAATCAATCAACTACAGCAAATGGTTGGGTGGAAGATGTCACTGGTTTGAACGCTGGCGGCTGGGGCTTGACACTTTCAAACTGTGATCTGGTTAAAATCGGGCAATTGATTTTGAATCAAGGGGGTTGGAAGGATAAGCAGATCATCCCAAAAAGTTGGTTAGATACTATGCAGCAAAAACATAGTCATTGGGAGCAAGAACAGCTGGATTACGGCTATTTATGGTGGGTCATTGACAGCGCCAAGCCAATCATTGCCGCAATGGGGGATGGCGGTAATGTTCTCTATATCGATCATGAGAAACAACTAGTCATAGCTATCACTGCTCTTTTTAAAGAAAACGTCTATGATCGAATCGACTTTATTCAGCAAGAGATCGTACCGCTTTTATAAACGAAAAAAATCAAGCAGCCGCAAACTGCTTGATTTTTCTTTTTTATTGAGCCATTGATAATAATTTATTAACGGTATTGGCATTGCGGATTGTTACGTGATTATTGACGGATGAGCTGGCGATTTTGGACCAACGAGTTTTATTGAAGGTTGTTCGCGGTGCTGACCAGAAAATCATATCGCCATAATACGCGATCTGTTCGTATTCAGGCTTAATTTCACCAACCGACGCAAATACTTCTTCCACGGTCATTGGCGGAATCAGAAAAATAACGTAATGAATCGTTTCTTTTTCTTGATTCCACCACTCTGGCGCATGACTTAACTGTTCCGCTGCCTCTTCGACCGAAATCACTGCGACAGGAATCGCTAAATCAAATTCTTCCACAATCAATGCTTCGCAGATTTCGATCAGTTCGTCCTTGTCCTGAATGTTACTAGAGAAAAGAACATTTCCACTATTGATGTACGTCGTTACATTTGAAAAACCCTTCTTCTCAAAAGCTGCTCGCAACATCGGCATCGCGATTTTATTTCTACCGCCAATATTGATTCCCCGCAAAAGAGCGATATATTTTTTCACTGACTTTCCTCACTGATCTGCTAGCAATTTTTTTAGAACATTCTTATTCAACATATGCACAGTCAAAAACTTTCCTTGATAATAGACAGCCCAATTATTGAAAATACCTGGTAAATTTTTAGCCGTTTCAACACTATCCACCGGAATCAACGTCAGTGGCATCTTTTCTTCGTCGCAGTAAGCTTGCACTTCCTTCAGTCCGTTAGGAATAAAGGGACATTGGCGACCATAATAGATCGTCAATTCTTGATTGTCGATCGTTTGTTTTCTGGCGGTGTCAGAAAAGGCTGGAACAGTTCCGTCAAAGGATAACGCTAAAAGTTCATACCCACCTTCGATTTCATCAACTTCTTTGAATCCATTTTTCGTCATAAACTTTTTATCCGATAAAAAAGGCGACTTCTTTTTTGCGCTAATAACACAGATGCCTGATTTTCCTTGCCGTTTTGCATCCTCAATACAATAGTTCAACAAATTCTTTCCGTGTCCTTGACCTTTGAAGCTGCCAGAGACCCATAAGCAGTAAATGTACAAATAATTCTCCCCTACTACCGGCACCCAGGCTGATTCTAATGGCGCATACTCAATGAAGACTTTTCCGTTGGCATCCAGCTTGCGAAAAACATGCCCCTCTGGCAGACGTTCACTGATCCACGCTCGTTTAGTATCGACACCTTCTTGATGCTTTTTGCCTGATATCGCGCAACACAGGTGTTCCTTCGCCACATTTTCTTCCGTTACATTTATATACTCAACCATCAAACCCCTCCTTTATTCTATTACTTCAAGTATAGCATTAAGTTAACTGTAACCTCTTTCAATATTTTTACTTTTTCTAATCCTAACAATTAAATAAGCAAGGCACCTCAAATGAAGTACCTTGCTCAACTATTCTGCTAATTCTTCTGTCACCAGCTCACCTAAAATCATAATACCTGCATCGATCTTTTCTTCATCCATACACGAGAAATTCAAACGCATGGTATTGTACTTTGGCTGCTCTGCGTAAAACGATTCCCCACTGACAAAAGCGACATTTCGTTTCAGACTCTTCTCTAATAAATCGGTCGTATTGATTTTTTCCGGTAATTCCAGCCAAATAAACAAGCCGCCCTCTGGATGAGTATAGCGGATATTTTTCGGAAAGTATTTTCCGATCGCGGAAATGGCCGCATCCCGTCGCAAACGGTATGCTTCGATTAATTTGGTAATATGCTCATCGATATCATTGTCCTGAATAAATTGATGGATTTGCATTTGAGCAAGGGTGTTGCATTGCAGATCGGTGCTCTGCTTGATTAGAACAAGCTTTTCAACAACTTCTGGAGTAGCAGCGATCCACCCCAGTCGCAATCCAGGACATAAAATTTTGGAGAAGCTTCCCGTTCGGATGACATTCTCACTTCTTGGAAAACTAAACATTGGCAGTGTGGATTCTCCGGAATAGCGCAGCTCCTCATAAGGGGCATCTTCAATAATCGCAACATCATAGCGATTGGCCACTTCCAATATCTGCTGCTTGCGCTTCAACGACCAGGTTTTTCCAGATGGATTTTGAAAAGTCGGGATCACATATAACAGTTTAACATTTTCCGTTGTTTCCAAAAGACGTTCTAAATCACTAACAATCATTCCCTCATCATCAGTCTGAACCTCTAAGATTCTGCCTTCAAAGGTTTTGAATACATTCAGCGCGGATAAATAAGTGGGACTTTCACACAAGACGACATCATCCTTATTAATCAATAGCTTTCCAATTAGATCCAACGCCTGCTGCGAGCCGTGAGTAATTATGATATTCTCTTCAGTCAATGCTGTCCCAATACGGCTGTTCTCTCTTTCTGCAATCCATTTTCTAAGAGGCAAATATCCTTCAGTTGTGGAATACTGCAGGGCCTTCTCGCCGTTACTCTTTAAGACAGTCATACTGGCTGCTGCCATCTCTTCAATCGGAAATAGTTCAGCTGCCGGTAAGCCTCCCGCAAAGGAGATGACTTCTGGGCGGTCAGTAACCTTTAATAGTTCTCGGATTTCTGAGGCATTCAAGTTTTCCATTCGATCAGCGTATTTCATATTTAATCTTCCTTTAAGTTTTTTCTCATTCTATCGCAATACTTTTAAATTGTATAGTATGACTAATTCGGGTTAGTGATAACTACGAGAAATTTGACTGACAGCTATTTCGGATTAATGGATTCATTCTTCTATGAAAAATGAGTTCTATTCTCATCACGCATATCATCGAACTAAATTGCTTGTTTATTAATTTGGCTTATCTATTTAGTTTGACCTCATACTTACAATAACTGCGAAAAGTTCGACTGACAAAAAGGCAGAAGCACAAACTGCCTCTGCCGATAACTTTTATTGAATTTGTTTCTACAAATAAAGATTGTCTCCGGATTGATTGCCTAGTCCCGGATGTTTATCAAACCGAACGACCCCGACAACCGCTTTGTCGCCCACTGCTTCGACGATCTTTGCTGTCCCTAGATGACCAAACCCGCCGCAAAGCTCAATTGCTTGAACGCCGCCTTCCACCAACTCTTTGGAAACTGCAACTGCCTCCGCATAATCCACCACACCTACCGTGGTCAATTCAACCGCTGGCGTTGTCACCACTGATCGATCCTTCTTACCATCCGCACCTTCTGCTACAAAAATGAATGCTGCTTTTAACATATGAAACCTCCCTTTTATTTTGTCCCTAACATTACAGGGTAATCACAAATTTCTTCGTATAGTGTTCGTCATCAAGCAGCTGGATCGTAAAACCGTGCTTATCAACGATCGTCTTCACGATCGCCAAGCCCAAGCCGCTGCCTTGAAAATTTCGTTCGGTCTCATTTTCGCTGACAAAAGGTTGGAAAAGCTGCTCCCGATCCTTTTGTGGAATCGCTGTTCCATTGTCGGCAAAGATGATTTCAGCTGTCTTACCTTTATTTTTAATAGAAATAAAAAGCTCTGTCTTTTGCGGATTATGCTTGCAGGCATTGATCAACAAATTATTAAACACGCGACGAAATTCAGCTTTATCAATTCGTCGCGTAATCGGCTCTTCGGACAAATCCAAAACCAATTCAATCTGCTGCTGCTCAAGCAAATCATAATTATCTGCCACAGCCTCCTTCAACAAATAGTTAATGACACACTCTTGTCGGTTTAAGCTGAATTCTGCTGAGTTCAATTTAGTATACTGGAACATCAAATCCAACAGTTCATTGGCAGTTATTGATTTTTGATAAATGATGTTTGAAACTTCCTTGATTTCTGCCGGCTCGACTACGTCTTCATTCAATGCCTTAGAAAATCCCGTGATGCTGGTCAGCGGTGTTTTCAGATCATGAGCGATATTCGCAAATAGGGTGCTTTGCTCTTTGGCTAACTTCTGGCTTTCTTGACCGATTTTTTTGTTTAGACTGCGATAAAATAAGAAAGAGAAACCCACGACTGCAAGAATTTGAAAGGTTCCGCTAATTATTTGAACAGGGATGATATACCTGTCTCCTAAAAATAGTTCTTCTAACTGGTTGAAAAATTCTTCGATCAAACCACCAGTAACAGAAAGTCCGAGAAAATAAAGGATGAAGGATCGTAAAATCGCGTTTCTAAGCTGTTTCATGAACGACCTCCAGGCGATAGCCTAAGCCGCGAATAGTCTTGATCCGCTCGTTCCCGATTTTCTCCCGCAGCTTACTCATCATGACCCGCACATTGTTGTCGCCTGCTAATGGATCCTGCCAACCATGCTCATAAATTTGCTCCTTCGTAAAAACACGGCCCGGCTGCTCCATCAATAATTTCAATACACGAAATTCAACAGCCGTCAAATCGATCGTCTGTTTATCCACAAAAGCTGTACACGCACGGGTGTCTAGGATCAAATTTCCAACTTCCAATACTTCTCGCGCTACATCTGCTGAAACTCCTAAAGAATGATACCTTCTCAATAAAGCATTTACTCGTGCAATTGCCTCATGGGGATCAAAGGGCTTCGTCAAATAATCATCGGCCCCAATCTCCAGTCCAAAAATCCGATCAGAAGCTTCGACTCGTGCAGAGATTACCAAGATTGGCAGATTGCTTGTTTTTCTGACAGTCCGGATTAATTCAAAGCCATCGATTTCCGGCATCATAATATCAACGATCAATAGATCGATCGGTTCAGCAGCCAAAATCGCTAAAGCCTCCCGACCATTGCCAGCTTCGAAATGATTGATGGCTTCACTTTTTAAATACATTTTTAAAAGCTTGATGATTTCCTTCTCATCATCTACATGCAAAATATTGTATGCCATCAGCCCACCCTCTTCAGTCATCGATTGTTACTAATAATTTTACCATAGTTGGCTATTGAAAAATCCGCTTTGTCGTTAGATTTCCACCGCTAAGATTTTTTCATTCAATTGTTCGATTCGTGCTTCTAGATTGCTACCAGTAAAACTTCCTAATTGCAGTTCATCCATGATTTGTCCGTCCTCCATAAAGAAAACGTGCTCACTTTGAGCGGCTACTTTGACATCGTGGGTAACGATCCCGACCGTTGTCCCCTCTTGATTAATCTTCAAGAGGATATCCATGATTTCTTGAGCGGCTTTGGAATTCAGTGCACCAGTAGGTTCATCTCCAAAAATAATTTTTGGGTGACTCATTAGGGCCCGACAAATTCCCGCTCTTTGCAATTGCCCACCAGAAACCTGCGTGATTTTACGATTGCGCAGGGCGTGTATCCCGACTTTCTCCATCAAGTTTTCTGCCCGCTTTTCCAACTCAGCAGTCTGTTTTTTTTCTTTCAGACTTGGGAGAATAATATTGTCAATCAATGAAAGATTTTTAAGTAAGGTCGGTTGTTGAAAAACAAAGCCCATCTGTTCGCGCCGGACATCAGCCAATTGCTTTTCTGATAGCTGATTCAATCGTTGACGGTTAAACACGACGGTACCCGAATCAATCTTATCCATTCCGCTGATGGCATAAAGCAGTGTCGATTTTCCTGAACCTGATGGACCCATGATAGAGACAAATTGACCCTGTTTGACCTGAATGTTCACTTGATTTAAAACAGTGATTCTTTCCTCCGCCTCACCAAAGCTTTTGATAATATCTGTACCTTCAATTATTGTATCCATTATTTTCTCCTCCATTAGTCTTTAAGATTTTCTGCGATTTCAATCCTACCTGCTTGTGCGGTTACTGCTTTTGTCGCAAAAATTGTAATCAGCAACATCAATAGTGGACATCCGAGATAAATCAGTAAACTGCCTGTCAGCTGGACACTAACGCCACCTAATGCCGACGAGACTATACCAGACATGGCTTTCCCTAATGTCATGGCTAATACCGTACCTACTCCTAATCCAATGACCAACATAGTTACGCTTCGAGAAAGGTATTGATTGTTTATCTCGCGATTGGTAAAGCCGATTGCTTTTAATGTAGCGATCTCCTGTTTATCCTTCGCCAGCAATAATTTCATAAATAAAGAAGTGATCATTCCTGTGATTAACAGCGCCACCAGTATGGCCCCGATTGAAACCAAGAATAATGATTGAATCGTCGAACCAAATGTTTGATCGCGATATTCCCGTGCATTATTCATTTTGGCGAAAGGCAGATCCTGCTTGTATTGGCTCATTTTTTGCTCCACTTTGCTTGAATCCTTCAATTTAATATAGAGATCGGTCCAGATTTTAGTGGCTTTATTGTCTTTGAACGTAGCTTTCGCCGTTTTTCCGCCATTAAATAGATTGGCGTAAATTCCGCAAACAGTGAACTTCTCTTCCTTGCCATCCCGAATCAAAATCATAGAATCGCCAATTTCTTTGTTGTATTCCTCAGCATTAATCGTCGATAAGGCCAGCTCATTGGTTCGAACCGGTCCACGACCTTTCAAGTAATCTACCGGAAATTTCTGATGATTACCTAACTCAACTGATAATACATTGTCCGTCGTTCCCGCGTCTTTGACAGCGAAATTTTTAGTGACGATTTTACTATAACCCGCCACATCGGAGTCTTGCTTCAAGTAGTGCTCAATTTTCTTTTCATATTCCGCATTATTGGTTGATTGGTACAAGCTCGTTCCGATATCCACCTTATGACTAAAGCCCATACTCTCGACAAACTTATCTGAAGAAGTCGTATGATAAACCAGCGCTGGGACGATCATGATAAATGTCGATAGGATGAAAACCAATAACATAGTCAAATAAATTTTTTTACGATTTAAAATATCAATCATTCCCAAGCGTGTATCAATTGAGAAGAACTTCAATTGACGGAGATTAAAATGTGTCTTTGTATTGACTTTTTCTTTTGAGCCATTAAAGCGGATGGCTTCCACCGCAGAAACCTTTTTGAAACGATTGAGCAGCTGATAGACATATCCAATGATCAACAGCATGACAGCGAGAACTCCAGCTACTGCCAAAATCCAACTCAGTTTTTCGTTGTTGCTCTCTCCCATAAAGAGTTTGATATTTTGCAATAATAGATAGCTCATTGGTAATGAGATTAAATAACCAAGTAAACTTCCTACGACTGAAATCGCCGCATATTTTGCCAGATAGATTTTCTTAATAGCCTTTACCTGCAAACCAATCGCCTTCATCACACCGATCTCTCGATAATCTGATTCGATTTTTGCCAGCAACGTAAAGCGAATACACATGAACGTCATTAATACGACTAATAAACTAATCAACAGAAGAATACCGATCAAGACTCCATCTGACATCGCATTCCCTAATTTAAATAATCGATGCGTTCCACTCGGTCCATTGACCTCTAAACCGGCTTTTTTATATGCAGCCTCGAATTGATTTAGTTTATCGGGATCTTTTAGCCGAAACTGGATAATGTATTCCATCCTTCCTCTGGCATAAAGCTCATCATAATCCTGTTGATGCACGAGCAATCGCTTGGAGCCGGCCATTTGCGAGTTCATCGTGCCATCCCGTAAAAAGCCAGTAACCGTAAATGACTTGCCCGCGATTCTTGCCTGATCGCCAATTTTAGCAAATCCTTGTTTTTTGAATGCCACCGGTACATAAAGTTCTCCGGGCTTCGGCTGAATCGGTAGATTGTCCATATCTAAAAAGTAATCCATATTTTTATTCTGAACAGCCAGCCCATTATCCTCCACACTGTCCGCAAAACTATGATCACCAATCTCAATGTCTGAGCCGCTGAGATTCAAAAACTCAGACGCCTCATAAGTCGCCACATTGCCATTATCCTTCACAAATTTTGCTAACCGCTCTTCATCCAAATCTCCTGTATGCATCTGCATGTAATGCGGCGATTGTGATTTCTCCATCAGAGTATCGATTGATCCTGCCAAATTCACACTCAAGATCATTGCCAACGCGACCAGCAACGCAGCAACAGCGATGAACAGTGTCATTGTTGCTGTGATCAATTTACTTTCCCTTACATCATTTTTGATTATTTTCCAATACATACACACTCACTCCTACCCCTTCGTTCTAAATCAACTATAAGGGAGCAAGATTTCTCGAATGTACACGAAGTATTAACCTAAGATTAAAATTTCCAATTCAAGTTTATTTTGGTTAGCCTTAACAAATGGAAAGTTTTTTAGCGTTTCGCTTTACATAAGGAAAACAGTTCTTGGTTTTCACTTTACAAAAAATATCCCTCGCTTATTTTTTAATTTTCTGTCTTAAATTGAATTAGAATTCAGCTAACATGTTTGATAGCATAATAAGTGAAACCGAATTCATCAAAGAATAAAGGAGCAGTTTTATGGACAAAATAGATTTAACAATTCTCGATATACTAAAAAAGGATAGCCGGCAGTCTATGAGTCTGATTAGTGAACGGGTTGGTCTGACCAAGCCAGCTGTGATCGAACGGGTACGAAAATTAAAAACCAGCGGAGTCATCCAACAGTACACGATCAAAGTTGATCGGGCGCGCTGTGGTCAAAGTATTCTTGCGTTCATTTCAGTAAAAATAGATCGCACTGGAAATACCAGCAACTTCAAAAATACAATTACTAAATTTCCCAGTGTCTTAGAGTGCCATAAAGTGGCTGGCGAATATGATTATTTACTAAAGGTTGTGACAACTGACCTGCCTCACTTAAATCAATTTTTATCACAAAACTTGAAACAAGTTCGCGGTGTCGGCGAAATAAAAACAATGATAACTCTAGAGAATTTGAAGGAAGAGATTCACGGATAAACCTAGAATACTCGTTGAAAGGAAAGTGACTGAAAAGAATCCTTTACAAACGTAAAGTCAAAAGAATTATTACTTTACTATTGGAAAGTGCCGTAAAAAATACCGGAAATCACGCTTACCCGTGTCTTCCGGTATTTATTTAATTCTTAAATTCAACCATGATTAGGCGAGCCATGATGTTGACCATTTGCTCTGGTGACTCCTTTTGTCCCCGATCGATCCAATCCTGCAACACACCAAAGCGTGCATTGCTGAGAAACAGCAGCGCATAATGCTCTTCAATGTCATTTTCAATTTTCAGATCCAATTTCGGAAAAATATTATGACGGGCTTTTTTCTGCATCAATTACTTGATGTAATTTTGTACTTCAACGGAGCCTCTACGAATTGATTGGCTGATCGCGGAACTCTTTCAGCTTCACTTCGACCAAATCATATTTATCGAAATAGTGCTGATACAAACTACTTCGACTGATCTCCGCTTCCTCACAAATATTTGTCACCGTAATCTGCTCAATTTCTTTTGTCTAGAGCAGTTACGTTACAGCCGATAAAATACGGTTTCGCGTTCTTCATAATAATTTCCACACTTACAAGAACTATGTGTAAACAAAAAAGTGATTTATTTATCTCTTTTCTATTGCTTTTCTTTTTTTATGTGATATATTTATCTCATAAAGAGATGAATTTGTCACATAGGAGGATGTTAAAATGAAAAAGAAAAAAATTAGAAATTTAGTATTATCAGGTATTTTCTGTGCATTGTTTTTAGTGGTCGCATCAGTTCATTCAGTTTTGTATAATGACAGTCGTTTGATAAAACTTACCGTGGTCTCTGAGTATGTCTTTCAGGTCAAAGATTTGCCCATGCTGATTGCATTAGTACTTTTGTCAGTCTATGTCCTTTATTTGGTATGGACTTTATTCAGAGCCATCTGGCAGAATAAAAGCTTGCCGAAGAATCGGACAAGAAAGATTCATCCTATGCTGGGTCTTTTGGGATTCTTAGGTTTTTTTGGTTTTTTCGGATTTTGGACTTATAGCGAGTTTGGAATTATTTATCCATTTTTCGCTTTTATCTTTTTTGGCTTTTTCGGTTTCTTTTTTGAAGGGAAATTATCTGATACCCTAAAGGATGAACTCTACGAAGAAAATGAAAAGAAAGCAGAATTGAAGGCTTATAAAATTGGCTTTCTTCTTCTATTTTTGTCAATTTGGGCGATTGCTCGCGGGATGCTGTCTTGGAATCTTGAATGGTGTGCGATCTTTATGTTAAGCTCAATGTCGCTGATCTATGGAATCGTCTTATTTCTCAGCAAATACTTCTTATACAAATTTGAAACCGAGGCTTAGTCAATGAATGTAAAATTCGAATGTCATTTAAAAAAGTACCGCACCTTGAAGGGCTTGACGCAAGAACAGCTGGCGGAGCTGGTCGGCGTGCGCCGTGAAACGATCATGCGGCTAGAAAAAGCACAATACAATCCTTCACTAAAACTCGCGCTAGATATTGCAAAAGTTGTAGATGTCCCAGTTACTGAGTTGTTTATTTTCGAATAGAAAAAAATACAGTCCGAGAATTGTTCTTCGACTGTTTTTTCTGTATAAGCTTTCATAAGAAACTGATATCCGGTAGAATGATCAAACAAACTTTTATGGAAGGAATGATCACTTTGACCTTTATGCGCTATGCTCACACCAATATTATTGCTTTAGATTGGCAGGCACTTTCTCGCTTCTATCAAGCTGTTTTTGCCTGCAAACCTGTACCACCAGAACGAAATCTTCACGGAAAATGGCTCGAAGAATTAACAGGCATTCCCGAAGTCCATATTGTCGGTGAACATCTGCGTTTACCCGGTTATGACGACCACGGTCCTACCTTAGAAATATTCAGCTATCAAGAAATTCAGGAAACTGAAAAAGCATTGAATCATTGCGGATTTTCCCATATTGCTTTTGAAGTCGATGATGTTAACAATACTGTTGATCAATTACTAGCAGCTGGGGGCAGTCTTGTCGGGAAAGTCGTAAGTGAAGATTACGGTGAATTAGGGATTGGCACTTTTGCCTATGCAAGAGATATCGAAGGAAATATCATTGAATTACAGAGTTGGGAAAAATAATAATAGCAGGAGGCTGGTGAGCTACATGATCTCCCCAGCCTTCTGCTATTTCATCTGTTCCTCTAAAAATGCTAGACAGGCTCGATTGATCTTCTTCAATGTTGTCTGCGCCTGTTCTTTCGGATTACCTCCATCAAAAATCATTGTCAAAAATGGCGAGGTTAACGATAAGTCAGTCAAAGAAAAATGACCAACACCTGAGAAATGAATATTCTGAAATCTGCTCGATGACATCTTCAGTAGTCGCATATTCTCGTCATATTGTTTCCATTCGTCTAAGTGATTCCACGTTGCGTCGGAGTAGACGTTTAGCACGGGAACGGGATATTCTGACTGATCAAAAATAAATTGACCGTTCTCATCAACTCTTTGAATATCACATAAAAAAGGTGCTTCTAAAGAAATGACAGCTGCGATATCTTTTCTTTGTCTGCCGATACCTAAGGCTGCCGAACCACCTAAAGAATGTCCCATCACACAAATCCGTGATCGGTCGATCGAATCAAGTATCGGGACCGCTGAATCACTTACTTTCGATTTTTCCAAAATCGTATCCAAAACAAAATTCAAATCATCCGTTCGAATCGTCATCCATTTTTCAAAATTTACTAGTGATTGTTTTGGTTTTTTATTTGGCTCATCAACACTTACTTCTTTCATAAACTGACCACTTAAGCGAACCTTTTTCCCATCGGACAATCTGGTAGAAAAACACTGATAGGTATGATCAATCGAACAGACAACATAGCCATGACTCGCCAATTCACGGAAAAGTGTTTCATTGCTTTCCTTCATCCCAAAGCTTCCATGAGAGAAAAGAACCAACGGAAGTTTCTGTGTGCTTGAGTAGTTTTGGGGATACCAGAAAGCGACAGGTAATTCGCGCTTTTTCCCATCATTCCTGTATGTCTCTACTCGTTGCTGATCCGTATAATAATCAACAAGATGTTCGACTGTATAATCACCAGTTGTCGCGATGGGCTCGACCTTGGGAAACAATAAGAGCCAGCCTGTTACGATCAATAGGAGCAACGACAAAAAAGCACAGAGATATCCTGCGGGCACGTGATTGCTTTTTCGAGCAAGACAATAAACCATCAAAAACAATTCAAAAAATATCATCGAAAGCAAGATCCAATTTCTCATTTTTTATCAGCCCTTCCCAGTGAGCTTATTCCCAAACTCCTTTGCCTTGGTTATATCAGCACCATATTGTAAAAGAAACGCATACCCGGCGGAATCGATCATCTGCTTTGCCTTTGCTTTCTCACATTTCATAATCTTTGATACGATCATGGATAAAATACCTGTGGAGTAGATGATCGAATTGGTGAGGTAAGCCGCCGCATCGTCAATATGAATATTGAAGTCCTCTGCGATACTTTCCACCAGCTCTCGGTTATCCGTCATCGCGGCAATCATATCTATCTCACCGATATAGTACTCGCTTCCGCCATTTAAATAGAGATACTTGAATAGCTCTGGCTCATCAAAGGCGATATCTGCATAAGCTGCACCTACCTCAGTAAATGCTTCAAAACCATTATCCGAAGTCGGCGCCATCTTTCTATTTGCATAGTCCAAGGCATATTCAGCAAGTGCCTGGCGAAACCCTGCCATATTTTCAAACTGCCAAACAATTGGCTGAGTAGAGCAGCCGATTTGCTTGGCTAATGTTTTGATGTTAACGGCGGAATAGCCTTCCCTGATCAATAGTTGCAAAGCTTCGTGTAGTATCAATTCTTTTGATATTTCCGTTCTTCTAGCCATATAATGTCCTCCTACATTATATAAACGCATTTATATAATCCTATTTATATTATAGATTGCTAGCTTATCGGTGTCAAGACAGCTTTGATTTCGAATCAAAAAAAAGAAGCTTATGTGGACTTAACCAATATAAGCTTCTTAGTGATATTCCGTAAGGCTGTTGTTAATCATCGGTTTCGCTTTCTAGTACTTCTCCTGATTTCGCATCGATTTTCACTTCGGTTTCTTTGTGACCATCCATGACTTTGACTTCCCAATAAGTCGTTCCCAAGTCTTTGTCTAAACTCCAATCGGTAGCTTTTCCTTTTCCAACATGTTTTGTGGCGATATCAGAAACCTTTTCAACGCTCAGCAGTTTTTCCAGATCCAGCTTATCTTCTCTTCGCTTTACGCCATCTTTATCTTCCATATCTAGTGATTCTTCTCGTTCTTTGGAAACAGCCTTTGTGTCAGCATCGACTGTTACTTCATATTCTTTACTGTCATCGACGCCTTCGATTTTGTATAAATATTTTCCAAAGGAGGTTTCCAGATCAAGCGATGTAATATCACTATCAGGATAAGCTTCCTGATATGCTTTGATTGCATCATCTACAGTAACATTAAAATTCGTACTCGTCTCACTGCTGGATTGGCTTGTTTTTTGTGAAGTGGAGCTGGAATTATTTGCATTGTCTGAGTTTGAATTACAGCCAGTAAGACCTCCTAAAAGTGCAAGTGATAGGCCTAAAATAATGGTTCTTTTCACGATTATCCGCTCCTTCATTTTGTCGAATGCTATTATTTTTATCGTACGAAATAAATCCATAAACCTGCTATTAATAACTTTATCATCCCATTCAGCCTAAGATTTGTAAACTTATTTAAACTGCACTCCATCATGAGCGAGTATCGGTCAGCTGTTGGTTTATCATCAAAGATTATTAAAAAATCATGCTTAAGTTGGACGAAAAAGGGGCCTATTTTGGTTAGACTAAAGAAAAGACTGAAGGAGAAAAGGATATGCGGGAAAAACCGATTGGGCTTTACATAAAGGAGCTGCGAGTAGCCAAAGGCTTGACACAAAAAGACCTGGCTGAAAAAATTGCTGTACCGAATCGAGCTGTTTGGAAGTGGGAACGTGGAATCGACTGTCCAGAGGATACAACCTTACCGTTATTAGCGGAAGCCTTAGAGACAAGTGTTGAAGAGCTTTTACAGCGTGTAGAAAGGCAATCTGATAAAAACTTTACGAACGAAAAGTCCACTGGCAAAAAACTTTCCATTTTGAAAGCCGAAAGAGGAAAAGTTTTCTTCGTTGCCTCTGCTATTCTTTCCACAGCCTTCTTTTTAATGCTTATGATAATCAATACAGTGTTGAATCTGAATTCAGGTCTGTCAGGAGTCCTTGATATTCTTCAGCCGCTAACAATTGTTTGGCTTGCTACAACTGGTATCATTGGCTTCATCCCGTGGCTGTTCTTTTATTTAATCGACAAATATCGTTTGGCAGTTAATTAATAATCGCCCACACTCAGTAAAGTAGGACTTTACGAGTGTGGGCGATGTTCATTTGAAACGATATCTCATAATATATTCTTCGGCAGTTTCATCAATGATTTCAAACCCGACCTGCAGATACATTTTCAGTGCGTAATTGTCTTTTTGAACGGCTAATGAAGTCTGGCTGTAGGACTTGGTTTTCAAATGTTCAATCATCGCTTGCATCAGTGCTGTACCGATCCCATAGCCGCGATAATCAGGCAACAGCGAAATTGCAAACTCTGGTGTCTGATCATCGATCGAGCCGAAGCCCTTGATGTTTCGGATCCAGACCGCTCCAACGATTCCAGCAACCGTTTCTGCACACAAGCAAAAATCTTCCGGATAATTACCAAAATCGCGAATATAAACATTGATGTTCGGATCATTAACAACCGACCTTGGAATAGGCTTTTTCGTATCACGTTGAAAAATGGCCTGATACAAAAATTCTTCCAAGAGAGGATACTCTGCTTCTCTCATTTCACGAATTGAATAATCCATCATTTTTCCTCCAGTTCTGTTATTGAAGCAACATACGAATCACTGCTAAAACGACTAAATGGATTGGATAAAATCCATAAAAGCCCCATTTTACCCACTTTGGCGAATAGCCTCTTTCTCCGTTATAAGCCTGAAGCAAAGGTATTACCAGCAATAACCCCAATCCCGTGAACACCTGATAAAGCGGAACTGCCTGAGAATCAGTAGAATACATCATTCCCATTAACAGTACCAAAAAGGCCGTTGTATAAAGAACGGGTAACCAAATTCCTTTTTTCTGGCCCTTCCATTTGTAAAAACCGAAAATCAACAGGACACCAATCAAGGACCAATCCGATGTGATCGTGATCACTGAGAAGAAAAGAACCAATAGATTTCTTAAAATCGGTGATTTCACCTTTTCATAAGCCATCATCAGCAGCAGTCCCATAAGCAGGGTAAAGAAAATATTATTGACTAGTTCGAGTGGACTAAAAGGATGGTTTTCTCGAAACAACAGGTGAAAAGGATAAATTGAGATTAGCCAAAAGACCGCCATCCTTCCTGCATATTTCTTTCGATTGCGTGTGTAACAAAACCCTTCTACTAATAAATAAGCCATGATTGGAAATGTTAACTTACCAATAAACTCCGTAAAGAAATAAAGCCCACTGGATTGTTCATAAAGACTAAAACCACTGCCGATGTGATTCAGCAGCATCGCAACAATCGCGATTACTTTCAACTTGAAGCCGTCAATTGATCGAAACATCTCACCCATCCCTTCAAAATACTAATATAGTCAGTATGACATAAAACTTTCATCAGTTCCTCCTTCATTAGTCTGAATTATTAGAACATAATTTGTATGTTGAACAAGTTTATTATTTTCAGTCAACATTATTTCCTTTATACTGATAGTATCAATCGATTGAAAGAAGGTTTAACATGCGGCATGCCTTGTCTTCTACCAAATATCGTCAAATCGAATTAATTGAACTTTTACGGACAGCGAATAATTATGTATCCGTCAAGCAATTAGCAGAAAAAGTTGATGCGGTTCCCAAAACTATAATAAATGATTGTCTGGAAATTGAAGACCAGTGGAACGACATCGTTCAAATTGAAAAAAACAGCTCTGGTGAATTGCATCTAACCGAAAAAGATAACCATACGATCCAAGAGATTTTTTCAGATATTTTAAAAGAGTCGCCAACCTTTCAGCTGCTGGAAATTCTTTTTTTCCATCCTGGAAAATTACGGAGTGATCTTGAAAAGGAACTGTATTTGAGTTCATCTAGCCTGTACCGGAGAATCGTCAAGTTGAATGATGGCTTAGAAAAACGCGGCTTGCAGGTCGATCGCAATCGTTTGACCCTTGTCGGTGAGGATGAACGTCAGGTCCGAATCTTCATGGCTGGTTATTTCTTAGAAGTCTACGATGTTTACGAATGGCCCTTCGAACTAGATCAGAAAGCGATTTGGGACTCTGTCACTTACCTAGACAAAGAGCTAGATTTAAAACTGAGCTTCTACCAAAAAACGGAGTTTACTGTTTTAATCGCTGTGAGTTTGATTCGTCAAGCTCAAGGCTTCTTCATTACCCCTAAACGGAGCTTTTTAGCGAATACACATTTAGTGAAATATGAAAAAACGATTAATGAGCTGTTGACTAGTTGTACGTTGCTCAACACTGAAAAGATCCGTAACGACCTGATTCAAAGTATTTTCTGTTACGATTTTGCCTGGGACAATCCGGAAGAAGAAGCTCGAATTGAACGGCTTTGGAATACAACTATCACCTTGATCGTTGATGCACTGGGGATTACCATTTCTGAGTCGAGTCAGAAAAATTGCCTTGCCTTGTTGAAATCAATCTATACGTCTTATAAAACATATCCTTATGAGAAATATATCGCTTATAATCGCGAATTGTATAACAGTTTGACGATTCAAAGAGATTTCGCCGTATTCACAAAGGTTTTGGAAAAAACCTTAAAAGATCAAGAAGCAAAGAGCCGATTTCCGTGGCATTCAATGTACTTCCATATGATTTTATTCGAATTATTCATCTATTGGGATGAGCTGCCAGAGCAATTAGATGCCCTGCGCAAACCAATCGCAACTGAGATATGTAGTGACTTGGGTATGAAGCACGCGCAGTTGCTGGCTTATTATCTGGAAAAGAACTACCACAATAAAATTTTGGTGGATCTGCAGCCGGATAAGATCTATTCTGAGGTTTCTCCGGAATCACTCGTTTCAGATCTCTATGTGACGAATTTTTCTACTCCGATCATTCCCGAGGAACGACTATTTGTCGTCGAAGATGTTCCCTCTACTAAAAACTTGTCCGCTTTGGGTAGAAAAATCGAAGAATACCGGATGAACACCCTGATCAAACAATTATCCTACTTAAATTAAGAAAAAGGTTAGAACAAACAAACCACGTTTGCTCTAACCTTTTTAGTTTAATCTGTTAGCTTTGTATGCAGTCTTTCCAACAGAACTCTTTCAATTTCTCCCAGCTCAGAAATTTGTTCACTTAGCGGCTGAAGTAATGATGAATCGCCACTTTCTCCGATTGCCCAAAACACGGCGGCTAGTTCATCCCATTGCTTCGCTAGGTTTATGAAGGCAGATCCAATAGTTGCAATCTCTCTGTCAGCTAAAATTGGAGCCGCTTCTAATAGAAACTCTCCATACATCCTTCGAAAAATTCCGCCGCCGGTTCCGCCATCTTTACTGATCTGAAAATAATTTGTGATGCCCGCTGTTTTCAATTTCCGCTGATCAAAGGAGCGCCATTTGATGATTTCCTTTGAAAACTTCGTGATCCCATTGATGCCCGATAGCTTCGCTGGCGGATTCAACATCGTCTCACAGGTATCTTTAATGGCAGCAGTGATCGTTGCTTGATTCGGCTTTACATAATCAGAGAAATCAAACTCCATGAATTTATTATTTGTTGGAAAGGGACGATGCCTGCTGCTTCGAGCCCGCTCCATCTCTTGATAACTCACCAAATGATAATCATTGGCACTCTCACCCTGTGGCGTTCGAATTGGATAATCCGAATGATCCCGATCACTGACGTAGAAAACTACTTGTTCATCATCATAGCCAAATAGAACCACGGCATGGCCGCCAAAGTGACTGGCTTGATCCATTCCTAAATAACTCAGATAGGGCATGTCCACATAGATCATGACTGGATGATTCTGCTGGATCAGCTTTTTTACCTTCACGAAGCCCATCTCGTAGTTCTTCGGTTGTCGACAGCTTACTTTGATACTCAAACGTTCTGCCAGCTTTTTATCTACTTCAACAGATTTCGTTCTGCCTGAAACCATCGGTGAGCTAGCCAAATTGATGTAGGTAAAAGCAAAGCTCGAACCCATTCCAAAAAGCATAGCTTCTGATAGAGGATACCCTTCAAAGGCAAAGATTTGCTTCAAAGAATGGGTAATGCAATGCTTTCCGCCTGTTGGTTTAAAATTCTCAATGACGTGTTTCATCCTGCTGCTCCTTTCGATAAAAAAGCAGTCATCCATCCGTGAATAAATGACTGCCATTAGATTCATTTTGTTACTTCGATACGACAAAACCAGATTCAGTCACCCAATTATCCGGATTAGGATCCTCTCCTGGTGATACGTGACCAATATTAATCATCGGACCCACAATTTTATAATTGTTTGCCTCCAACCACTCCCCGATCGCTTGAGTCACCTTCGGCATTTGATCAAAGCTGCCGCTAAAGGTGACTGACGCCATGATAAAAGCGGGAGCTTTCTTAAATTCAGCAGTTTGTGCAGCTGGGTATTCCCCAACGACACTTGTTTGAACCTCTACATCGGCATCCTTTTCGACGTATTCAACATTATGAAAGAGTGTCATATTTAACGGCGGCTGAGTCATTTTGGCGTTTACTTCCTGTACTCCCTGCTGCAGCCTTTGCCATAGTTCGCCCTCCAGGGTATAATCCGCGATTACATCACGTACACTAAGAACATTTCTTTCTGGGATTTCTTTTACTACTACATTATATTTAGTCATGTTTTTTCCTTCTCTCATGTTTTGTTTGAGCAGTGAGATCATCCGCTGTTTTTTCAACAGTTCATCCAGGTCCTCCTGCAGCTTCTCTTCTTGAAAATTGTAGTGCTTTTCTAAAAAGTCTAAATCATTTGTATCGATGATTTCCTTGATTGTTTTTAGCGGCAAGCCCGTTTGCTGAAGCAGTTTAATTTGATTTAACTGAGACAATTGACCTGCTGAATAGTAACGATAATTGGTTTGCTGGTCCGTTTTTTCTGGTATTAAAAGACCTAGAGCGGCGTAGTGATCCAATGTTCGAACAGTGGTATTTGAAATTTTTGAGAATTCTCCAATTTTAAACATATAAATGATCTCCTTTTTTCGTTTCGCTAGCTTAC
>NZ_JCAFYN010000053.1:0-25278 GCF_059374735.1 Enterococcus sp. GPZ-007
AATCATTCGAACGAATTTCTGCTATGAACTCTGTTAATACCTCCAATTACTATAAGCTGCAAAAAGTTGGACTGGCATCCTTATTCAATGTTACGATTCTATGCATATTTCGTAACATTATTGTAACATAAGAAATATATCTGTAAAGAGTAAATGTGAAAACTTTGTCAAAATTATTTTGCCGGCCGATATCCGGCCTTTTTCGCTTCCTCGATCGTTTTGAACCATGCGCGAGGATTGGTCGTGTTGTCGTAATACTTACTGCCAGGCAGGTGATAGACACCGCTTTTTGAGCCTTTGATCAAGCCTTTGCCATTACTATCGACGTATTCTTTGTCTATAGAAGCGGACGATGAAGTTAAAGCTTGCGAGCTAGAACTTGTTCCGACAGTGCTTGTACCATCCGCATAATTCAAAGTCACGCCGTTTTGTACGTTAAAAATATAGACATTGAAGTGAACATCATCGCTGCCAATTGACTGAGCCATCATGTGTACGCCACGAGCTAATAGTTCGTCATCACGAAATACAGGAACGACTGAGTAGCGAACATAATTTTTATTACTTTGCTCTAAATAATATTTGATATCCATTTCAAAACGCAGCATTTCTGGACTGTTCAGTTGGCGAGTGCCGGTGATCAAATTTTTCCAATTGGCATTTTGTCCAGTTAATTGATAGCCGATCAAATGAGAACGATTGAACAGATATTGCCCATTGATTTTTTTATTGTGCCAGCCAGTCGGGGTAACACTAGATATTTCCCCGCGTTTTTCAGTCGGCATCAGCTTTTTGTTCAATAACGCTTCAGCGTCCGTCGCGCGATTCAAGTGATCTAAATCTCCGTATTTTTCCCAAGGTCCATTCGTGGTAGAGAGTTCTTCTTTTGAAAATGTTGGATTATTTTGATTGATCTCGATCGTTTGCGTGCCCTCGTAATTGAGCTGGGCTAGGTCCTGTTGCCGCGAAACGACTTGGGCCTGTGTCTGCTTTTGTGTTTGTGTTGTTTGAGGCGTGTTTGGTTTTGCCTCTTGGAAATGGTCTTTTGCGCTATAAACAGCGAAACTAGCTGCCGCAATCACAATCGCAGCAACTAGTTTAGTTTTCTTTGACAAGGGAATTGCTCCTCTTCCTTCTATTATTCTGGTGCGCCGATGATCTTGATGTATTCATCTGGATTCATGATCTCAAAATGCTTGGCAACTAACTGATTGCGCTTGTTGCGGCGACCTTCGATATGGATCATATATTTGTTTTCTGGTAAACGAAAAACATAACTGGATAGATAACGGTCTTTGATCAAGACTTCGGTTTTATTCTCACCATCGCTCATGATCAGCAAGGACATCATGATCGGCTTTTCTTGTAGTAAAATCGTCTTTTCTAACAAGCCGCGATATTCTTCCAAAAAATCACTTCCTTCTTTTTAAAATCTATGGCTTAATTTTAGCATTTTTAGCTAATTAATGCTCTGATAACGAAATAGCTCGCTATGCTCTCGATAAATTTGATAAGATTAAAGAAAAAAGCAGGTGAGGCAATGGGCATGTGGAATCCATGGCGGGGCTGCCGTCGTGTCAGTGAAGGCTGTAAGTATTGTTTTATTCATGAAGGAGATAAAAAACGAGCGGTCGATACCAGCAAGATTGAAAAGACGGCTCAGTTTGATGCTCCTGTGAAGAAAACCAAAAATGGCTATAAAATGAAGGGTGGTCAGATGGTCTTTGTTTGTTTTTCCAGTGATTTTTTGATAGAAGCTGCCGATCCATGGCGAGGGGAATGCTGGGAAATGATCAAGGAACGCAGCGATCTGAATTTTATGTTCCTGACCAAAAGGATCGAGCGTTTGATGGATTGTGTACCAGATGATTGGGGCGATGGGTATGACAATGTCACAATTGGTGTTTCAGTGGAAAATCAAGCGCGGGCTGATCAACGATTATCGTTATTACAGGAATTGCCGATTAAGCACAAAAATATCGCCTGTCAGCCGTTGATTGAAGAAATTTCAATTAGTGACTATCTGAAAGATATCGAATTAGTCGTAGCCGGTGGCGAATACCATAAAAATGCGCGACCGTTGAACTATGATTGGATCTTGAAATTGAGGGAAGAAGCAGTTTCGCAAGGTGTTGCTTTTGAATTTCGTCAGTGCGGTACGCATTTTATCAAAGATGAGCAAGAATATCAGCTGAATTACCGCCAATTATTTTCACAAGCAAAAAAGGCTGGGATTAATTGGTATCCAAACAAATAGTTGTAAGGTTAATAAGAAAAGAGAAGATTATTATTCGAAATTTTTGTGGTTGAACTTCAGGAAAATACTTGAAGCAGGAAAAATAAAGAAGCTCTTAGAAAATCTATTTAGCGATTTTCTAAGAGCTTCTTTTTATTCAGATATATCTTCATCTAGTTCCTTTACAGCGAGAGCCACACGTTTATTGCCTTTGTGCAATTCAACAATTGTCCAAACGAGCAATGCAAGAACAGCGGCAATCAAGACATAGGCGATGCTGTCTGCGGTCACGATTTCTGCCGTAGTTGGATTGTCTCCAAAGAAGCCTTCGATTTGGCTAGGCAGTCCGATAAGATTCAAATAAGTCAATCCAATAACTGAGATCCAACCCAGCAGTTGAATGAACCATTTGTTTTTGAAGCGTTCGCCCATTTCGGCACTGCTGTTGGTCATCATCAATAGCGGTAGCATGGAGAATGGCAGGGCAAAGGCCAAGAAAACTTGCGAATTATTCATTAAGTTATTCAAGGCTTCGTGTTCTTCAATCACGCCTTTTCCGCTAAAGAGCAAGACGCAGATCAATACTGGTACTACAGAAATCAACCGTGTAACTAAACGACGCAGCCAGATCGGCATCCGCATGTGGATAAAACCTTCCATGATTACCTGTCCAGTCAAAGTTCCGGTAATGGTTGAATTTTGACCTGAGGCCAGCAATGCAACAGCGAATAAGGTAGATAAGGCACCAGTTTTAGCTACGTTCATCAAGATGCTGTTGCTCATAGTAGCCGGATTTGATAAAGCTTCATATAAACCAAAGAATGAAGGGTCTTTGACTGTTCCAGTTTTAAAGACGGCCACACCCATGATCAGCAGCAACGCGTTCACGATGAAAGCCATTGACAATTGGATATTGGAATCCCAAGTCGTGAAGCGCACCGCATTAGCTACTTCTTCTTCATCTGCATGATTGATTTTCCGTGTTTGTGAAACTGCGGAGTGGAGATACAGGTTATGGGGCATAACAGTCGCTCCAATAATTCCTAAGGCTCCGGTCAACGGTGTTTGTCCGCCGATTGCTGGCGCATTTGAAAAAGTTTCCTGCGTTGGTACGAACCCTTTTAAAACATCGCCCCAGTTAGGATCGGACAAGGCTACTTGGTAAATAAAGACGAAAAGGATCACGAAGATCAGACACACAACGATTGCTTCGATCTTCCTAAAACCGATTTTTGTTAACAGCAAGAGCACGAGTACATCAAAGACGGTAATGAAGACCGCGATGACTAGTGGGATATTAAATAGTAAATACAATGCGATAGCGGCCCCGATAACTTCAGCGATATCTGTTGCCATAATCGCTAGTTCGGTTAAAATCCACAGGACGATTCCTAATGATTTACTTGTCCTGGCGCGGATTGCTTGGGCTAAGTCCATTTGAGTGACAATTCCTAATTTGGCAGCCATATATTGCAATAGCATTGCCACCAAGCTAGATAGTAAAATGACCGACATTAATAAGTATTGGAAATTTTGACCGCCAGTGATGGAGGTTGACCAATTTCCTGGGTCCATATAACCGACAGCGACTAGGGCTCCCGGTCCTGAATAGGCGAGTAATGTTCGCCAGAAACTTTTTCCTTTCGGTACTTCCACAGTACCGTTGACTTCCTCTAGAGAAAGTCCATTTGTATGTTTTAAAATGGGATGTTTACTTGAACTCAAAAGATTCCCACCTTTCTCTAAACTTTTCTACGATGCAATCATACACCCAAAATCAGGAAAATAAAAGAAAAAGATTCGGCACACCTAATCTTTTTCGGAAAGCATATTTCTTTGGCAAAAATATGTTTTATTTTACACTAAAAAGAAGAAAACGAGGTGAGAGCATGACGGAATGGCATACTCAACTTGATGGTACTTGGGAAATCAAAGGAACCACTTTTCCAATGTGGCTGTCAGAAAAAAGAAAAAATCCACGGATCACCTACAAGCGAACGGAAAAAAACGCAGTAGAACTACTTGATTTGGTAGAATATGAAGTGGATGACAAAACGAAGCAAATTAAAGGGATTGATCGTTTAGGCGCCAAGGGATTTATCTGGCGCGGATTGGGCGTTTTAAGGATTTTAAGCAGTCACTGGCAGGTAGTAACGATCAAAGGCGATGTCTTAGTGATTCGCTTTGAGAAATCGCTGGTAACCCCAGCAGGAGTGGATGTTTTAGTAAAAAAGGGCGCTATGATTCCTGATTTACACGAGCGAGTAGCGGCGCATTACAAGAGCTTTGGGTTGACTGCTGAAGAAAAAGATACGCTAAAATGGTAGCCAGAATATCATGAATCTAGTCATACAAAAAGGCCGCGAAACGATGCGGCCTTTTTGTTCTTATAAGAGAGTGACACTTGGCTGACTTTCATACCAAAGCTCCTGCGGCGAATACTTGTCCTTTCCAAATAGAACCACGGTACCATCTTCTTGAATTTCGAATTCGGAACCTAACCACATGTTGGCAGGACCGCCCCAAAATAATAAGCGACGTTTTCCCCGACCTCTTTTGAGAGAATAGGCATCTAAATAGTCGTTGATATAATGTGATTTTAGATAGCGTTTTTCACCATTATCAAAGTCGATGACCAAAATATTTGCGGCATTTTCAACACGAACTGCTTTTGGAATATCTCCTTCTGGATAACTTGCTTTATGATTATTCTCTTTATTGTTCATTAATATAATCCCCCTTTTTTAATGTAACAAGAACTGAAGGCTTGAAATGACAAATATCAGGGTAACAGACAAAGGTTTTTAGCGACGATTGATTGGTTTGGCCCTCTACCGTAAGTATATGCTCACAGCCATTTTGTCCACAATAAACCTTTCGTTAAATGAAGCTCAACCAACAGTTGAGTCTTGATTTATCAGTTTTTCTAATGGATTTCTTACAAGAATCATTTGCTAACAAAAAACTCCAACAGCAGAACCGAAAACAGCACTGATTGTTGGAGTAGTTGATTTATTAGCTAATTATTGACTGATCTCGATCACACGATCGGTCCAATCCTGATAGAAGCCTTCTTCGTGGGAAACGACAATGACAGTGCCGGCGAAATTCGCTAGACTTTCCCGCAGGCTGTCCTTCGTTGCTTGGTCGATGTGGTTCGTAGGTTCATCGAGGATCAACAGATTGCCCTTTCGCATGGTCATCTGGCAAAGCTTGACCTTCGTTTGTTCGCCACCGCTAAGGGTGCTAAGTGGTTCCTGTGCTAGTTGATTCGGTAAACCCGCTTTGGCTAAATGTTTCCGCAGCTCCTTGACATTCTCTTTTGGAAAGTGGTCACTCAAGTATTGTAGCGGCGTCTGATATGGATTTTCCCATTGAAGGTCTTGCTCGAAATAATTAACCTTCGTGTTTGCTGGAAAATGGAACTCTCCGGCAATTTTTGGAATTGCTCCGATCAATGTTTTCAACAAGGTTGACTTACCGATCCCGTTGAATCCGCGAATCGCGACCTTTTCACCATAACGCAACGTAATATTGATCGGTGCTAATAAGGGTCTTTGGTACCCAATTTCCAGATCCGTTGTTTCAAGTGCCAATGTTGTGACGATCGGTGCATAAGGAAATTCGAAGTGGGCAATCGCGTTTGAAGAAGGAGGCGTCAAGCGTTCAACTTTGTCCAATTGTTTTTGACGGCTTTTTGCCATGGTTGAACGGGAACCAGCTTTGTATTTGCGAATATAGGCTTCGGTTTTTTCAATCTGTTTCTTTTGAGAAGCGTATTGCTTCATATAGGTTTCTTGGAACTGTTCCTTTTGCTTCAGCGCTTTCTTCAAGTTGCCGGTATATTTCGTCAATTTACCAAACTCGATGTCTGCGATATGAGTCGTGATCTGATTCAAAAAGTCGCGATCATGGGAAATCACAACAAAGGTCCCAGAAAAATCCTG
The DNA here is from genome assembly GCF_059374735.1 of Enterococcus sp. GPZ-007. Lineage (NCBI taxonomy): Bacteria > Bacillati > Bacillota > Bacilli > Lactobacillales > Enterococcaceae > Enterococcus > Enterococcus sp. GPZ-007. The sequence goes on from NZ_JCAFYN010000053.1 coordinate 6,184, forward strand.
TAGAAATTGACTTAACCAAGCGACGTGATCATCGTCTAAATGGTTCGTCGGTTCATCCAGAATCAATACGTCTGGTTTTTCCAGTAACAATTTCGCTAAAATCAATTTCGACCGTTGTCCGCCGCTCAAATCTTCCAGCGGCGTATCCATGCCCAGTACATCTAGGCCCAGACCACTGCTCATTTCGGCGATCAAGGTGTCAATCTGATAGAAGTCGCCCTGATCCAGCTCCGTCTGCAAACGGCCAGCCTTTTCCAACAGCTTGTCATCCATTGATTCGCCGTATTCCATATACAGTTCACCGATTTTCGCTTCTTTAGCAAAGTCTGACGCATAAGCCGTCTTCAAAAAGTCCTTGATAGACAAGGTGGGATCAACTTCAACATATTGGTCTAAATAACCAACGTGGATATTTTTTTGCCAAGCGATGGTGCCTTCATCCGGCAGCTGCTCACCGGTAATAATCTTGATCAAGGTACTTTTTCCGGCGCCGTTCTGTCCAATCAGGCCGAGATGTTCCCCTTTATTCAAATGTAATTCTAAATCTTCATACAGGATCTTGTCGCCAAATTGTTGGGCGATCCCCGTTAAATCTAAGATACTCATGTTTCTCCTACTTTCTTGCTCAAATTCTCATCATCTAATAAAAGTAGGGAATAGTCAAGAAAAAAAGAGTCCTTTTTTTTGGACTCTACGACTTTTTTATAGCTGAGCAGAGAATAAAAAAATGATGATGTCGGATACCACATCAATGATTTGACCGAAAAATTCGATTACCCAACTGATCAACTCGCTAATAAACTGGATGATTACTTCAAACATTTCTCCACCTCATTAATGAAACAAGCTAGACAGCCAATTGATTGGATATAGAGACAAATGCAGGGTGATATGAGCCAACAAATAACTTATTGCGAAGAATGGAAATAACAGTTTTTTCATGATTATTCTACCTCCGTGAGTTTCGTAGCTTTAGTATAACTTGGAAAGAAGGGTAGAGGACATGCATTCACCTTATCATTAACGAACAATTATGTAAGCTGAGCACACAAAAAAGCCCCTGCTTTCAATTAGTGAGCAGAGGCTTTTAATTATAGGCTTCATTCATTGAGATGTGCGCTCCTTAGGCAGGTTTTTTTAAGTCGTAGATCGCTTGTTCAATGGTGATTCCTGTTCCTTGTTGACCGGTAACAGTCGAATAAACAATAAAGATATTCTTTTCTAAATCAAAAGTCACACGGTAAGGTTTTTCTGTTTCAAAAAAAGTCATGTTCCTTCCTCCTTTCATTTAATAACAAACTTATAAATAAAAGTATAACACATTAAAATAAAATAATAAAACTAATTTGCATTCATAAACTATTTTAATTCTTTAAAATTTGAACTATTGCCAAAAGCACCAAGACGCCAATATCATGATTGCAGTCTTGGTGCTTTTTACGTATGATTTACCTTAATTCAGCGGCTTTTTGCTCTGATTCGACTTCTAACTCGTAGGCAACACGATCTGCCCGTTGTTCTGGTGTTGGATTGAGCTTGCTGCGGTCTTTGAAGAATTTAGTCAAAGCAGGCCAAGCATAGAAGAGGGTCATGAGGATTGCCATGGCACCAACTTGACTCCAAGTGATACTGTAGCCGCTCATGGATTCTCCACTCAGGTCGCCGCTAAAAACTGGAATCAGGTTATTATTTAGAAAGTGCAGCGCAACGACTGTCCAGATATTATCGGTTTTCATATAGGCATAAGCATAAAAAATGCCATAAGCAATGCAAACAACGATTTGATTGGTAACAGAGATGATCCCAACCGCTGGTGAAGTGTAAAAGAAGAAGTTAATCGGAAGGTGCCACAGACCCCAGACGATACCAAGCAGCAGGACACCTTTCAGAGAACCGTAATTCTTTTGCAGAATTGGTTGGAGAAAGTAGCGCCAACCATATTCTTCGCCAAAGAAAGGAACAAAGGTCACGGCGGATAAAATAAGCGTGGAGAAAAGTGCGATCCAAGTCATCGAATCAGAGAAGGTTTTTGCTAATGGTGCAAGGCTACCTTCGGCTAGATAAGCGAACACCGTTCGTAAAATATATAAAAGGAGATAGAGCAACACGATTCCAATCGTCGCTTTCCAATTTTTATGGGACAAACCATAAGCAGCTCGCTGCTGTTTCTTCGCTGTAATCAAGAAAATCAGTGATAATAAACCACCGAACATGGAAAAATATACCGCGATTCTATAAAGTGAAGGATTACCAACAAACAAGCTTACTAGACTGAAACCGATCATCACCGCAGTTTGAAGTAGGTAGCACATAAAGAAGGTCTTCGGTATTAATTGTGTCTTTCTCTTACTGACCAATAGTGCGATCATAGCGCCCGCCGCAGGATAATACATATGGGTAATCGTAAATAAGTTTAAATCTTTATCATGACTATAGCCGTACCACATGAGCAACCCCATGATAACAGGAAGCCCGAAAGCAATTACTGAAAAGATAGCAAGCTGCCGTTTTTCATTTTTCTCATTCATTTTGTTCACTCCTTTTAATAATCGTTTCTGAATAATAAAATTCTACCAAAAAGTGCACTCGGTGCGAAACAAGTATCTTAAACGGTTGTTCTTAAGTCCTGAATGACCAAAATGCCGATTGCTCTGTCTTTCATTTTTTTAAATCGATCACGAAAATTGTTATACTAATAAAAAGCCTATCTAGGAGGGAATACCTGTGAAGCGGATAATAGTCGAACAGTTCGTAGAAGCAATCAACCAGCAAAATCTATCAAAGATCATCGACATGATGACGGATGATTTTCAATTCATCGATACCTATGGCGAGTGTGAGGATAAAGAAGCGATGAAGACTGGTTGGCAGGGATATTTTGATTGGTTTCCAGATTATTTGATCGTGATTGAGGATTATATAGACAATGAAGAATTTGCGATGATCATTGGTAAAGCTAGTGGGTCTTACTTAGGTCAAGCTGAAAAACATTGGGCATTTCCGGCAGCTTGGAAGGTAGTCGTAGACGGGCAGCAAATAAAATCGTGGCAGGTTTTCTGTGATTCGAAAAAGCAATTGGATTCGATGAAATAGGGATTCTACAAAATGTAGAGGTTGATTATGATCATTCTTGCGGGCGGTCTATTTTTGACACAGTATCAAAATCAGAATCAGTGGGTTAAGTGCTTTAATCCGTATGAGAACATCTGGGTGGCGGATGATCCATTTGGGGAAGGAATGATTTTGGATTTTCAAGGCGGACAGTCGCCAGAAGGAAAGAATTATGCACTGGTTCAGCATAAAGGAACCTATGTGAAGCGAATTTCATTCATTTCCTGGGAATCGATTCCTGGCGTTTACCGCGATATTATGAGTAAAGAATACTATGAAGTGCCGCCGATGGAAGAATAAAAGCGTGTCTAAGAATCGGATGATCGATTTTTAGACACGCTTTTATTTAAGCTTTCGCCCCTGCCAAGGAAGTTTATTATAGCATAATTTATACTGGTTGATTATGAAAAATCAGCTGCATTGCACGTCTTAATGGGAAGTAGACAAGGCTGACAATCAAAATCGTTGAAAATATATTGATTACTGTGGCAGGCATCGTAGCAAGTGCTGCGAAGAAGGCGGGTTTCAATTGCGCGCCGGCGATCATCGACATGACTGTGGCTTTGATGACTGACATGACGAATTTAGCAATACCGGCACTAATTCCGATCACGATCACTTGGCGAATACGCGTCGGTTTTTGTTTGAAAAAAGAGAAGGCGGCGTATGCCGCAGCGCCAACAACGAAGCTTTCAATTAGAAAGTAAGGCGCCTCAGCCGCGAAACCATTTAAAATATCAAAAACGAAAAATCCGAGCCCACCAGCGAGTGATCCTTGCCAATAGCCGACCAGTAGAACTGCCAACAGTACGACAGAATTTCCAAAATGAATAAAGGCACCAGTTGGCAAGGGAATTTTAATCATGGTTCCCATTAAGGTCAGTGCCGCAAATAAAGCAACTAATACTAGGTTTTGAATTCGTTTATCATTGTTCATCTGAATACTCCAATCGTTTTTCTCCGTAGGTGTAGGCGCCATGCCATACATGGCCAACATACGGATTGATTTTTTCGCCCATCGCGATCGCCACTTGCACAAAATCGATTGCCAGCTTGATCGCTTGTTCAACGGGATAATTTTTCGCAATTGCCGCAGTGATCGCCGCAGCAAATGTGCAGCCAGCACCATGATTGTAGGGCGTAGCGATGACGGGATGAGGATAACGCTGAAAATTTCTGCCGTCATAATGAAGATCGAGCGTTTGTTTTGTATCTAACCGCGCGCCGCCTTTGATCACTACATGCTTCACACCTAGCAAAGCAATTTTTCTGGCAGCTTCCTGCATTTGAGCCTCAGAGGTCAATTCGCCCATCTCAGATAAGATCCCGGCTTCCCTCAGATTAGGGGTAGTAATCAAGGTCTGAGGTAATAGTTTTTCTCGCAACGCTAGAACTTGGTCATTTTTGATGAAATCCTGAGTCCCTTTGCCGCCGATGACAGGATCAACGACCAATGGACTGTTTTTCGGGATCAGCTCATTAACTAATTCAATTATTTCCCGTGAAGGCAATAGTCCCGTTTTGATCGCATCAATCAGACCGGCAAAGACTGAATCGATTTGTTCTTGGATCAATTCTACGGGGAGAACTCGCAAATGATGCGTCCCGCTTTCGGGATCTAAATTTACGATGGAAGTGATCGCGGCTAAGCCAAAGGTACCGAACTCTTGAAAGGTTTTCAAATCTGCCTCTAAACCACCGCCGCCAGTAGCATCTGAACCAGCGATTGTTACAACTTTTTTCATATAGTAACGCTCCATTTGTTTTTTAATAGCATATCTTTTTGAGTATCTGCTGAAAACAGCCAATTGGCTTTGTTTTTCCTCAGCCAATCTATAACAGTTTAGCATAAGATCGTGAATTAGCCATTTATTTGAGAACATGGCATTAATTAAGGCGTTTTAAGTATGAAAATCATAATTACAGCTAAATATGATTTTAAATTGATTGTTACAAAATGATATAAGCGGTATATGTTTGCTTTTTTAGAACGATTTGTTTTTTTTATAATAAAAATCACCATCACCGATAACATTTCTGTTATTATTGAATAATATAAGTATGAGTTGCAGCATACAAGATGGAAATAGATTTGTAGTAATTTATCCAATGACCATCAGCAGTATTTGACGATATTGCTAAAAATAAATAGGAGGAATCTATGTGAAAAAACAGGTTAAGGTTTGTGTTCTTGCAGGAATGTTGTTGGTAGGAATGGTTTTTCCAAGTATGGTGATCGCTTCTGAGTGGCGAGCGAAAACAGTAAGCGAGATTGAGATCGTCGATGGACAAAAAGAGTATACGCTGAAATGGGGAGACACTTTATGGGCGATCGGGCAAAAGATAAATATTCGCTATGAGCGATTGGCTGAAATCAATGGAATCAACCTGAGTGCGGGTGAGGAATACCGCTTGCCAGTCGGTCGAACCATCAGTATTGATGGAAACGTCGTTACAGTAAAAGAAAAAGATGGTTCAGTCTACTCAAAATCTGTTATTACACCAGAACAAAAAATTGATGAAACAAAAGAAGTGGGGGAACCAGTTGCAGAACAGCCAGCCACACAAGAAGTTAAGGACCAACCTTCTGTACCTAAAACCGAGGATCTTTCTGCTTATCCATATACAGTAGATGTGAATACTTTAAGTAGTCCTATGACCTTCAAGTTTAATGGGGCGAATGTTCCGGATACCGTTCGGTTGAATTTCAGTGAAGGAACAGCAACTATCGGCATGCTGGGCTATACAGGGCAACCTGCTGTTATTGAGCCAGAGAGTGAACCAGTCCTCATCGAAACAGTCTTTAGTATGTCTGTCAGCAATGTTGAGACAAGAACTATTCGGATATTCAGTGCAGGAGACAACTCTGTTAGAAGTGTTCAAGCCAATACTTTGATCACTTTAACGGGAATCCTGTCAAATCCTGATAATCGTGATTATGGATGGTCAGAAGGAGCGAAAGACATGTATTTGATCGTTAATCAAGCGGGAACAGTATCATTGATTACACCAAATTATGCAGGAAATGTAATGGAAGAACAAAGCGATGTTATGATAGAGGTTTTACCATAGATAATCACTATTTAACCTTTCACCTTGTGGAAGGTTTTTTCTATGCAATGATTAGGGCAGAATAAACGATAGACAAAAATTCAGCAACTGGTAATGGACAAAAGTAACGTCGAGTATGGATCACTAAAAAAAGCTTGAGACATTACTTCCTCAAGCTTAGTAATTATTTTGTTTTCATCCATTGGTCGCGGATCTCATCGGTTAAGCGAATGATTCGTTTACCGACTTCTGGGTATTGATTGGTAGCCAAGTTCGCTAAGGAAACACGCACTGCCCATTCGCTGCTGCCAAATGCGTTGGCTTTCAAAAGCATCAATTGTTCTTTTTCTGCTAGTGAGGTGAGAACTTTGGTGACCGTCCATTTATTTTTCAGATAATCAGCAAAGGCGTTGCCGTAACGTTTACGGGTCCAATCTTCGTAATTGATTTCGCAATAGTAGGCGGTGTCCAAATCTTCAAGCGGTTCTTGCAATCCTAATGTATTAAACAATAATTTTTCACGTTGGCGGCAAATGTCCATTACTTCGGCTTTATAAGCTTTACCTTCATCTAACAGGCTGTATAAACTGAACATCACCATCATAACTTGTTGTGGAGCTGAAAGACCAGCGGCGTGGTTCAACGCAACATCGCGACTATCGGCCACGATCCGATCAATAAAAGTGATTGTTGTTGGATCAGCCGTCAGGGATGCATAGCGTTCATTCAATCGTTCGATTTTTTCCTGCGGCAAGTTGGCGATCAATTCGTCAAATAGATTATGTTTAGCGACAGCTATCGTTCCAACACGCCAGCCCGTTGCTCCAAAATATTTCGAATACGAGTAGATGCAGGCGGTATTATAAGGAATCTCTGAAAATAGTGATGTGAATACTGGAACGAAGGTCCCGTAAACATCATCGGTCAAGATCATCAATTCAGGATTATCTGTTGCTACGATATCCTTTAGTAAGTCAATCGTTGGTTGAGCCAATGCATTCGCTGTCGGATTGCTTGGATTTACGACAAAGACAGCCTTAATATCAGAATCGCGTAATTTATTGATTTCTTCGTCAGGGTATTGATAGGTCATCTTGCCGTCGATCATCGTTTGTTTCGCTTGAACTTTGACGATGTCGAACGAATATTTTGGCAATTCAGGAATTTCCAAATAGGGTGCGAATGTCGGCAGCATCAAAGCGATTTTATCGCCGTGATTCAATAAAAAGTTATTGAACAGTGTGTCAAAGATATAACAAATGCCTGCTGTTCCACCTTCAACTGCGAAAATATCAAAAGGAATCGTGCTGTCAGAGAAAAGCTCCTGATTTAAATAGGCTTTAATCGGACCTTCGCAGGCGGTCAAGCAACGGACCGGATTAGGATAATTGTCACCGATAATATGATCCAGCATATCGGTTAGCCAAGCATCCTTTGGCATTCCTAGATAATTATTGTCAGAAAACCAGAGCTTCTTCAAGAAATCGGCACCTTTACCAGGATGCTCAGCTAAAAAGTCAGCAAATCGTTCACCGCGGCCTGTATCAGATTGGATCATTCCGGCTGTTAGTTCGCCCGTACCATATAACGTTTCTTGTGTAGCGAATTGGCCCAGTAAAAAGTAAGCCTCGCGGGGAGTAGGGGCGGTCCAGTTGGGATTTCCCCGTCCTGCGTTCAATAGGTTGGTGACATTTTTATTTTCATGAATCTTTTGTTCTAAAAAGAGACTTAATTCAAAGGGACTTAATTCTTCTAAGGCTTGTTCAGTAATTGTTGGCACAAATACGACTCCTTCAACGGTTTATTTACCACCACAGTAACAAGAATAATTTTTAATACAGCGTAAATATGCTTAGAGTTTATGAGAAAGTTTCTGTTAAAAAACAAATAAAGAAGACTCGTTTTCTTTGCTTGTTTGCCTCCAACCTTAATAAACAGGCAAAGTTAGCGCTTACGGTTTTCTAAGAATTCTATTTTTTAAGATTTTATTTCCCAGACTGATATCAGACTTTCGACCCATGTAAAAAATAAAGAAAAGAGGCATAATACTGTTATAAGTTAATCATTTGGAAATTGACGGACGTGGAAGTATAGATAAAGAAATTTCAGGAGGAATCCATGATGGAACAGTTGATAGCTATTGCGTTTATCGCATTGTTAGTATTTTTTGTTGTAAAGGTCGGTTCAGTTTTATGGCGCATTGCCGGCGTATTATTCTTGCTATTTATCATTTACATGTATAAGGATCAGGTGATCTCGCAGGTTCAGAACTTTATCGCCAACCCGAATTTTGGCGGGTTATGGCAGAGTGTTTCAAGTTTCTTCGGAGATTTGTTTGATAAGGTTGCTGGCTTCGTCAGTACCGTAATTGAATAAAAATGGGAAGTTCTCTGAATGAGGGCTTCTTTTTTTAGAAACCATCTATGGATAGCCTAATTCATTTAGATAAATTGGAAAAATAGCCTCTGCTTTCAAAAAGCAGAGGCTATTTCTATTTTATTTTCTCTCAATATGCTCCAAATATTTTTGACATCGGCGATAACATGCCAGGACGTTTCCGGGGACATCCACGTGTGGAATGAAGTTTGCGCCTTTAGGTCCATAACCGTGTTCATCGTCATTCAGTCGGCGAATCTCACCAATAACTAGGGATAAGAAATAATCAGGTTCCCACCAGCTATCCATCTTGGGATTATCAAATTGCGGTTTGGCATCAAAATTGATCAGCTTTGGTTGTTCGAAAAAAAGCGGTTGGATCGCTGATTGGCTTAAGCCCCATTCTTTACAGAAAGTGATGTGAGTACGCTTCTGAACCATTGGATCCTGCACGAGCCAAAAGCTATTGGGTGCGTCTTGATCAAAAAGGTCGTGGGAAAAGCGGGCATTTTCACCTGTATTGGTTGATTTTTTTTCTAAAACTTGCTCGAGCTTGCGCGAACAGTAATGAGAAAAGATTTCCTGCGTGATTTCAGCTTCAGAAAGCTCCTCCCATTCTGGACGGACGAGCTCAGGATACATTTTTTTGCAGTTTGCAATCAAAGGAGCCGTGCCATGACCGATTCCACCCACAAAGATGATGCGTTTAATCGTAAGCTCTTCTTCACAAAACTTCGCCGCAGAAACGATTAAACTCGGTAAACTGTTTCCGGCAATCACGAGTGTATCAGATTGAAAATTTGGTTGAGATGGAGCCGTCGTGAGATATTCTACGAGTGTAGCAAAATCGGACATAACTGCCTCCTTAATATTCTATCGAAATAGCACTATATAATAGTAGCAAAAATCAGGGCAGAAAAAAACTGCCAATAAAAAATATCGGCAGTAAGAAATCAGAAGAGATAGCGAATGAAGAAGAAGATGCATAAAGCGAATAGGATGACAGACAAGGTCAACCATGATTTCTGTTTGATCCACAGAAATTTTCCATAACAAAAAGCTGCGGCTGCCCCTGTAATAAGACTTACCAGATCCATCACTTGGCGTTCCTCGACAACGCGTGCAAGCATTAAAATGCTGAAAAGGATCAAACTAAATATACCTGCAGTAGCAAGTGCCAAGTCGGTGCTGGTTTGTTTTCGATCTTTTTCCATGCGTTGTCCTCCATTCTTAAAGATTAATTGTCTAAATCAATTTTCATATTAATTTCAAATTAAATATCAAGGCTTTTTAATTGGTGAACGACTACAAATTAAGAAAAACTGCATTGATATCACGTTCATTGTTGTTTTTATTATAAATGAATCCGATTACAATGTCACGTGTTTCAGAATTTTGTATTTAAATAGAATCGCTAGTTTTTGGGATTTTTATTTCTTAGGGTTAATCTTTTTGGTATAAATCACTGATTAGTAGTGTATACTGGATGGGTGAAATGGTACATCTATGGAAATAGAACTCGTTTGCGAAAAACGAGTAGATAATAATGAATAGGGTGTGAAAGTGTGACTACTTTTTATTTTGTCAGACATGGAAAAACTGAAAATAATGCGGAAGGGCTGTTTAACGGGGGAACTGTCGATTCACCTTTGATCGAATCAGGTGTTGAAGCAACAAAACGAATGGGAAAACATCTAGCCAATGTCCAATTTGATCTGGCATTGACTTCCCCGCAGATGCGCGCACAAACAACAGCAAAAATTATTCTGGAGGAAAATTCTACGCCACCTGAATTAACAATTATTGAAGATTTGCGAGAAATGCGTTTGGGCGATTGGGACGGCAAAAAGATTGATCAGATTACAGCAGCTTATCCAGATGACTTAAAAAATTATCGAAAACGTCCTGATTTGTTCGATGCTGAAAAATTCCATGCGGAGTCTTATGAAAATTTGATTGCCCGTAGTACAAAGGTAATCCAAGATGTGGCAGAAACGCATCCAGAGGCGAAGATTCTAGTTGTTAGTCATGGGATTTTATTGATGGCATTACTGAATACGTTGAAGGGGATTCCTTTGGCGAAGATCCGTGAGAGCGGAATCGTGGATAATTCCAGTCTGACTATTCTGGATTATTCAAAAGAAAAACGAATTTTTAAATCTTGGGGACAAATGTTTTAAATGAATAAATAATGAAAATATACTCCTTTTTATCGATTAAACAAGCAGTTAAATTCAAATTGTAGACAGATAGAAAATGATTGGACATATTCTAAAAAGAACTTGTTAATTATTGATGAATGTGCTAATTAAAAGTCTAAATGCTCGAATTAGTTATTTGTTAATTTTTAAGCTTATACAATACACATAAAAGTAACATCGGTTTTTTACCCGAATATGGAGTAAAACGCTTAATTTCAGCTTATAAATGATCGAACAAAATACAATTCAAGTCGATTTCCATCTTTATTTTCGAAATGCAGGGCTCGAAGATTATAAGTAACTTTTAAAAGACTCTTTAACGTCTTGCGTTAAAGTGTTTTTTTATCTAAAAATCGGACTGCAAAGGGCCAGATAAAAGAACGTGGATATCATAGTGTTGAAGACTCAAAAAGCTTGCTTCGTAATAAAAAGCCCTTCAAGAATCGTCTTGAAGGGCTTCTCATCATGTTTTAATATATAGGCTTTAGTTTGTTAAAAGTTCTTTCCGTTTTGAACGGTAGGTTAGTTCGATCATCGTTTCTTGATCGTCCAACGGAACCGAGGCATCTGTCAAAAAGTATTCATAGCTGCGGTAGGTGAAGATGCCATTCTCTTGTTTGATCGCCTCGATCAATTCTTTATATGAATCCGTCAGGTCATCGTAGTCGCCAACGTAAAGTGTCCGTACAGCATGATAGCTAGGTAGTTCATAGCTTTGAAATTTCTCTGTGGAAGGAATTTCTTTACTAATAGGGAAGCCAATCTCCACATTTAGCAGCTCGTCTTTCGGCTGGCCTTGGTCATTCAGATTTAAATAGGAGATAAACGGTGTGCCAACCAGTTCAGCTCCATTTTTTTGAATGTATTCTAATAAATCTACAAAAGAAGTTCCGATGTAATTTGGTATGTGTTCGTGTGAAATATGCGTAGACATCGAAACAATCGTCTGTGCTGGTTTGGTAATCTTCTCAATTTGCATTCTTATCCCCCATTTCATAACACTTACGATGATTGTAACAAGGATTGAAATCGAATACAAATAGGAACTATTTCTCTTGCGATTCAAAGCCTAAAACCTGTCCATGCTGGTTCAAGTAGTTGAAAAAAATGGGGAATAAATCAACATCAGCCTTATCTAAGCGTGTCTTGCCCTCAAGTCGCTGCCAGGTTTTTCCGGAGATCTCTTTTTCCAACCTTTTTTTTGCTTGCTGAAAGGTTGGTTTCCGTTGATAGACGACGCGGTTCAACAGTTCGCCTTTAGCATAGAGGTAACAATAATAGGAACCATTCTCCGGTAAGATCCCCACAAACGTTTGATTCTGCATAATCTGAATCAGCTGTTTATTGCGCCGCAAAAAACGCTGTACTGTTAAATAATTATTCCACCATTGTGCGGAGGCTTCATAGTCATGACGCGCACTTGCGGCTTGGACTCGTTGATCAATCCGTGTCAGTAGAGCAGTTGATTGACCCAAGAGAGTTTCCTTAATCTCTTGAATACGCATGTCGAATTCTGCTTCAGGAGTGATTCCATCATACTTTTTCACGATACCCTCTACATATTTCAACGGTCCATCTAGGCGGTAGGTACTATTAATGATCTCCTTCAATTCCTGGATCTTGCTTTGTTTGAAAAAGGGACCAATCACCAGACCATCAGCAGACCATTCACTTAGAACTTTCAAGTAGGGCGCCTTATCGATGAGTTGAAAGAACCCATATCCCTCATAATAATTCATCATTCGATTATAACGTGGGCGAATTTGATGAATTAAATGGCATTCTAATAAGAGAGCGTCGAATTCTGTGTCAACAATCTCATAATCGAAATCCTCGATCCAACAAATCATCTCTAAAACTTTTCGCGAGTGCTGCTTGTTTTGGATAAAATAGGAGCTGACTCTCTGCTTCAGATTTTTCGCTTTTCCTACATATATAATACCCCCACTCGTGTTTTTCATTTTGTAGATTCCAGGTGTTTTTGGTAAATTCTTAATTTTCTCTTTTAGCATATTTTCACCTCGTTTGTTCGATTTGACAAAAAAGATTTTTAACCAACTTTTTAAAAGACTATTCCAGAATCAATTTTTTTAGAAATTTGAAATTAATTGAAAAATAGGCGATTTTGGTCTATTCTCTGAAAAAATAATCTAAAATATCAAGAAATGCAGTTCATTAACAATGACCAGCCATTTCTATTGTGTTATAATTAATTACGTTAAGAAAGCAATGAGAGAGAGAAATGGAGAGATGTTAAATGTCAAATAAAGTTTTAACACGGCGCGAGTTGCGTCAGCAAAAACGACAGAAGACCATCAATTATCGCAATTTGAAAAAAGGGTCTGCTGTTGTAGGTACAGCACTAGTAGCGGTTTCAGTAGCGGCACCACTACTAAACACACATGAAGTAGAAGCTGTTGAAGGCAAAACGACTGCAACCACCTCAAATGTTGATAAAAAAGCGTTTATCAATGAACTTTCAAATGAAATCAAACCGTTAGCCGAAAAGCATGATCTTTATGCTTCGATTATGATCGCTCAAGCCATCGTTGAAAGTGATTGGGGACAAACTGATTATGCTCAAGCCCCGTATTACAATTTATTTGGCTTAGAAGGTCAATATCAAGGCAAGTCTGCAATGCTAGATAAGAAAGACCCTGAAACAGGTACGACTGAAAAGAAAGAAATGAAACAATATGGGTCATATAAGGAAGCAATCGAAGACTATATTGAAATCTTGAAGACAACTTCTCGCGACGGCAACGAAAACTACTTTAGTGGTACTTGGCGCAGTAACGCGAAGGACTACCAAACAGCTGCCGCAGCGTTAGAAGGACGCTTCAATGATGATAAAGATTATGTTCAAAAATTGGTTTCAACGATTCAGGAACATGATTTAACTAGCTATGACGCAACAGAACCTGTAGTTCCGCCAGTAGCACAACCAGCAGTAGAAACACCAGCTCAACCAGTGCAATATACTGTTCAATCAGGAGATACAGTTGGCTCTATCGCCGCTCAATTCGGAATCAGCGTTGAAGATTTCCTTGCTTGGAACAATGTTTCAGACAGCAATATCTATGCTGGACAAACAGTAGTAGTAGGAAATGGTACAGTAACTGAAGCTGCAGCGCCTGTCGCTCAAACAACTCCAGTAGAAACAGCAGCACCAGTTGTAGAAACGACTCCGGTTGTTGAGAACCAACCTGTTGTTGATAATACACCAATAGCTGAAGTAACACCAGCACCAGAAACACCAATAGTAACACCAGAAGTGCCACAAGCAGAACCAGATGCATTGGTACAAAAAGAACAAGCTCCTGCACAAGAAGAGCAAGCACCAGCTGAAGTACCAACTGTGGAGAAACAACCAGAAGTAGCACAGCCAGAGCAAACTCAGCCGGAACAGACTCAACCAGAACAAACACCAGTACCAGAACAGACAACACCGGAGCAAACGACGCCGGAACAACCAGCGACAGAAACACCAGCAACAACGCCAGAACAAACTGCTCCTGAACAATCGACAAATTCACAGGGACAACAAATTGTGAATGAAGCTGAAAAATATATCGGCACACCATATGTATGGGGTGGGAAAGATACTAGTGGTTTTGACTGCTCTGGTCTTACTCAATATGTTTACAAGCAAGTAACGGGTAAAGATATCGGTGTTTGGACTGTAGCACAAGAGTCATCAGGTACAACAATCGATGTCAGCCAAGCACAGCAAGGCGACTTATTATTCTGGGGCGATCAAGGATCTAGCTACCATGTAGCAATCTCAGCAGGGGGCGATTCATACATTCATGCACCACAACCAGGTGAAAACGTGAAATATGGTTCGACTCAATACTACGCACCAGACTTCGGTGTTCGCGTATACTAAAATTAACTTAAAAAAATCCAAGCAAACCAAAAGATAATACGTTTGTTTGGATTTTATTTTGTTGAAAAATAAGAAAAATATCCATCAAAATAAAGAAAAGTAAATTTTGATGAGGTGAGAGAAGTTTATACGAGAAAAACAATTCGAAACCGAACGATTATTTTTTTCCGGTTGGACAGCAAATGCTCAGTGGCTCGCTGATAAATTATGGGCGGATGAACAGGTCACTCACTTTATTGCCAAGAATGGAATGCTCTCAAAAGAGCAAGTATTACAGCGATTGACTTTAGAAGTTGAAAGCTAATCGAATTTCGGCTTTCAATCATTTAGTGCCAGAAGCTTGGGGCCAAAGATTTGCGGAGGAAGCAGCTAGAGGTGTGATTGCTTATGCAGCAGGAGAAACAGAGTGGCAAGCTTTGTTTGCTGGGCATCATCCTGAAAATCTTGCTTCAAAGTGATTATTGGAGAAGTTAGGATTTCAGTTTCAGTCGAAGGAATTTTATGAACCAACAAGGGTGGAGTATCCTTCGTATTTTCTGAAGGTTGATCGTACTTCCTAATACAATTATACTGAACTGCCCTCCAAGAGATGGATAATAGTCTTGGAGGGCAGTCTATTTAGGGTAAATTTTCACATTCTATAAAAGCAAAAACATTTGAAATATTTTTTCATGAGCATTCAATTCAACTAAGGTGATCTTGCCACCATGTTTTTCCACAATCTTTTTACTGATAGCAAGTCCTAGTCCACTACCGTTTTTAGTGGTTCGAGAACTGTCACCGCTGACGAATGGTTCAAATAAATGCTCCTGTAGCTCTTTCGAAATCGGATCGCCATTGTCTTTGACCTCGAAAACCACTTGATCCTCATTAGTATAAAGCCGGATATGAACAGCTGTTTCTGGCGGATTGTGCTGGATACTATTACCAATCAAATTATCAAAAACACGCCGTAATTCGACGGGATCACCAGAAAGCTCTATCGGTGTGTCTGGTAGGTCGAAAGTCAGCTCGATTTGATTGCTTTCAGCTGCATCAAGCTGCTCCAGCAAAACTTCACGAATCAATTCTGATAAATCGAACTTTTGGATGTGCAGCTGATAGTCAGGACTTTCAAGTTTTGAGAAGATCAGTAGTCGATTCACTAGCTCGTTCATGTGATCGGTTTTAGTAATAATGGTTTCCATTGTTTGAATCAGCTTGGCCTTACTCACTAAGCCATCGGCCACTGCTTTGGCGGAACCCTGAATCGTAGTGAGGGGTGTTCGTAAATCATGAGCCATGTTGGCGAATAGCAGCTGCCGTTCCTTTTCATAAGAGGCTTGTTGCTGTTTTGCGTCCTCTAATTGCTTAGCCATATGATTGAAGGAATTTTCAATTTCCACGTACTCGTATTCAGCGTTCATATGAATTTTTTTCGAATAATCGCCATTTTTGATCGTTCGTAGTCCGTCGATCAGAACTGTGTTTGGAGCGACGATATGCTCTTTGACCGATTTCGAGTAGCGTCGGAGGCAGAAGATGAAGATCAAAATTATCGGAATAAGTAAAAGTGGTAAAATTTTTAAAACTGATATAGATGTAGGAGAGAAGAAGCTATCGAAAACAGGATAAAAATTTCCACGAATTTTACTTTGTGGCAGTTTAGCAATACAAATGTAATTATGCCCAACTGAGTCTTTAAAGGGGGCAAAAGTCGCCATATAATGCGATTCTTGCGTGTGAAGTTCAAGAGAAATAGAACCAAATTGATAGATTTTTTGGTCAATAATGGATTGTAAAGCATCCATCTCCAGCAGTTGTTTTTGTGTATAATGTGTAGTTTTTTTCCCGACATTGCCTTTGGTATAAATCACATCATTATTTTCATCAAGAATTTCCACCCATCCGCTGAAATCTTTCAAAGTTGAAATATCAATTTTTTTGTAATCTGATCGTACGATCGTTCGAGCACATAAATTCTTTACAACCTCATTGGTCCCAGATATGAAGAGCTGGGCAAACGCAGCAAAGAGGCTAATTAAAAACAACAGCAACAGCGAAGTCGTAATATATTTCTTCGTCAAAAAGCGACCTAATGTTTTGGGCTTTTTCTTCATGGCAGTATCTTATATCCTAATCCGCGGATCGTATGGATATACGATTCCTCCCCTCTGGTTCCTAATTTTTCTCTGAGCCGGCTGATGTAGACCATGATATTATTGTCATCCACAATATAAGTATCTTCCCAAACGGCTTCGTAGATCTGCTTTTTGGTAAATACACGCCCTGGAGTGCCCATTAACATACGTAAAATCTTGAACTCGATCGAAGTCAGAGCGATTGGCTTGTTTTCTTTGAATAGAAGGCATTGATCTAGATCGAGAATCAAATCATGAAGCGCAAATTTCTCCGGTTCGTTGACTTCTTGTGCGCCCAAAGAATAGAAGCGGCGAAGCTGAGCGCTGACCCGAGCGACTAACTCCAAAGGATCGAAAGGTTTGGTCACATAATCGTCAGCGCCGATATCTAGGCCTAATACTTTGTCCGCACTGGCATCTTTAGCAGTCAAGAAGATGATGGGCATATTTTTTTCAGCCCGGATTTTTTTGATCAATTGATAGCCGTTCAATTTCGGCATCATGATATCTAAAATCGCTAGATCAATTTTTTCTTGTTGAATACAGTCCCAAGCCTTCTCACCATCGGAAGCAGTGAATACCTCGTAGCCGTCCTTTTCCAAATATAAGGTGACAAAATCAACGATCCCTTGCTCATCGTCAGCCACTAAGATTGAAAATCCCATCGAACAACACCCCTTAACTAATCATTTCTCTCTATTATACCGTTCAAGGAAGCTATTTTATATCCACTCTTTTAAAAAGTAGTGAAGTCAGAATTAAAAGAAGGGCGATGACTAAAAGAGAAGATAGAAATGCCGGAAGCAGATATTCCGCTTTTCCACTGATCAAATGATTACTGACCGACAATGCCGAATATTTCGTCAACTCAAAGGCATTGGTATTGATCAAATAACTGACCGCAAACATGCTGACCAGCGAAATGATAAACGCGATAAAAGGCGATAGAAACAATCCCGCCAATAGAGTTACTGCCATGAATAGCGCAAGATGCAGAAAAATGAAACCAATCATTGCCGCAGCATTTGGTAAATCAATCATGGAAGAAGAGAAATTGCCGTTTCCAATCGATGATTCTGCGACAAAGAGATAGTAACTGCCGCCCGCTGCAAATGTAAATAGGGCAAATGCACCAAGAGCTGTCGTTACTAAGGCTAAAAATTTGGCGCTGATGATCGGACATCTTTTGCCGATTCGAAGTAACGTCATTTTGATTTGTCCGCTGGAAATCTCGCCGGAAAACTGAAAAGCCGTGACTAAAATCAATAAAATGCCCCAAATCCCCAAAGTATTAAAAAACGACCACATGGCAGTAACAAAGTCGAGACAAGCGAATCTGCCATCACCGGATGCTACTGCGCCTGTAAAAGTTAGCCCACCAGTCGAGATACCAAAAGCCATGATCACGATCAAAATTGACGGAATCAGCAGGATCAAGCTATTTTTTCTTTTCAACGTTTTGATCATTTCCATTTTAAAAATTGTCCATATTTCCATGATTTCTTCCTCCTATTTCATTAGCTCAATCAATTGAGCCTGTTGATTTTCAAAATGTGTATTTTGATCGGAATAGCTGATGATGCCGTTGCTTAAAACGAGAATATTGTCGGTCAAGTCGCAGATTTCCTGCATTTGATGACTGGAGAAGAGGATGGCGGTGCCACGTTCACGACAAAGCTTCCGCAATATTCCTTTGACTTCTTCCACGCCGATTGGGTCGAGGCCGACAAATGGTTCATCCAAAATCAATAACTCTGGTTTCGTAATCAATGAGAGTGCTAGCGCTAGACGCTGTTTCATTCCGAAAGAAAAATTCTTCACTTTTTTCTTAGCGGCATTGTTTAGTTCCACAAACTCCAAGCTTTCCTGAATCATCTGTTTTCGATCCTTCCGCGGAATCGAGTCGATCAAGCGAATGGAAAGCATCAAATTGTCGTAGGCGTTCAAGTCTTCATAAAACTGGACATCCACCAGCGAACCGATTTTCATTTTTGTCTGAGTATCCGTCGTGTTCAGATTGTGTCCGTTAAACAGCATTTTTCCTTCAAAATTAGCGGTCAGTCCCAAAACACATTTCATTAGAGTAGTCTTACCGGCACCATTACGACCAAGTAATCCGGTAATTTTTCCCGGCAGTAGCTGCAAATCGATCCCCTTTAAAATTTCGTTATGCCCGTAGCTTTTTCGCAAATCATTGATTTCTAAGATCGTTGTTGTCATGATTTTTACCCCCTGTTCCTTTATAGGCTTAGTATAGGGAGGCAAACTTGCATGGAACTGGTCTTAACCTTAAAGTAACCTTACAATTCAAAATAATCGAAACGATAAATTATAAAAGATAAATAAG
>NZ_JCAFYN010000054.1:0-24376 GCF_059374735.1 Enterococcus sp. GPZ-007
TTTTCAACCACAGTGTTGATCCGACGCTTTTGACATCGGCATTTGAAAATAATGAAGGCGATCTAGTAGCGATCAATTCAAACTTCGCCTATGAAAAAGGATTGAATCCAGTGAAAGATTCACTGATGATCGAACAAAGTGACTCTCCTTATGTCAATATCGTAGCTACGAGAACCGATGATAAAGAAAATAAAGATATTAAAAAAATAGTTGAAGCATTGCATGAACCTAAAGTTCAAAAATGGATCGAAAAAAAATGGGGCGGCTCTGTCGTACCCGTTACTGATTAAGAAAGAGAATAGGTGATGAATATGGAACGAGCAATTTTTGCAGGTGGATGCTTTTGGTGTATGGTCAAACCATTTGACAGTCTTCCCGGCATTGAATCAGTTATTTCCGGCTATACCGGCGGAGAAAAGGAAAAACCAACGTATTTAGAAGTGAAGAGTGGAACGACTGGTCATACAGAAGCAGTCGAAATCATTTTTGATCCTGAGCTGATTAGTTATCAAGAATTAGTTGAAATTTATTGGCAACAGACAGACCCTACTGATGCATTTGGGCAGTTTGAAGATCGTGGAAGCAGCTATCGTCCTGTAATCTACTATTTTGACGAAGAACAAAGAGCGATTGCCGAGGAAAGTCGCGCAGCATTGCAAAACAGTGGCCGCTTTGATCAACCGATTGTGACACAAATCGAGAAGGCCTCTGAGTTCTATCCAGCTGAAGCGGAGCACCAAGACTATTATCAGCGCAATCCAGAAAACTATCAAAAAAACGCTGAACGAAGAAAGCAATTTATTAAGGAATTCTGGTGAAATAATTCTTCCCAGCTCGGTTCCTGAAAAGCTCGTAATATTTGTACGCTCGTGAAGAGGTTTTTACATCATGAACTTGTACAATGAAAGAAAAGGGGCTGAGCGGTTATGACAATCACAAAAATTGAAGCGGTGTTCAATGAAAAGGTAGAAACAATCTGGGATATTGTTACTTCTTTAAAGGATGTGACCTGGCGTAAGGATGTCAGTAAAATCGAAGTGCTGGAAGAGCAGAAAAAATTTGTCGAATACACCAATGAAGGTTACCCAACGAACTTTGTCATAACTACATTTGAACCATGGACACTGTATGCCTTTACGATGGATAATGACCATATGAGCGGGAGATGGACAGGTGAATTTTTCTCTGTGTCTGATGGGAAAACAAAAATCATTTTTACTGAAGACGTTACTCCCAAAAAGTTTTATATGAAGCCATTCGTAAAAGGATATTTGAAGAGGCAGCAGCAAAAATATATTGATGACTTAACAACTTATTTGACAAGCAAATAAAACATAAGCTACTTAGAGACCTAGAAAAGAAATAATTCTAGGTCTTATTTGCTGTCAGTTTTTTTGCAGATTTTATCATTTATTTAAATGGGCTTGTATTTGGTAAATATATTTTCAAAATGGGCTTGCTATATGAGTCTCTCATATATGTGACATATGTCCTAATGACTTTGTTCTAGATCGACTAGAATGAAGATGAAGGAGGTGTTTAGAATGATAATTTTACTGTTAATCATGCTTTTTGTTGCAGGGTTGATTACTATACGACAATGGAAAAAACACCAATCACGTTTAAATTATTGGGAGCAAATTAATGAACTTGAACAACAACGAAAAGAACAGATACTACGCCGAGCTCTTGAAAACCAACGAGTGAACCAAAACAAACAGCCATCCGCTTCTTAAGACTGAAGGAGTCGGGTGGCTTCTTTTTTATTGGTTCTTCTTGAAGTATTCTGCCTCAGAAGAGCGTTTGATCAGTTCTGGCATATCGAGGATTTGAAACTTCCTAGTTTCACGTTTCAAGATTTGATCGTCACATAGTTTATTTAACAAGCGCAATAAATGACGGTAACTGATCCCGATCGTCGCTGCTACATCAGTCAGATTATCAAAGAAATAATTTTTATAAGAACCCTGAATGATATACGTACAAAGCCGCTGTTCCCCAGAATAAAGTGCGTTTGAGGTGTAATTGTGAGAGCTGTTGATCAAATTTTCGGATAAGCTTTTAGCTAGTGCTACCATGAACGTCAGATTCTTGAATATTGAATCTTGATCATCTTGAAAAGGCACAACGATACATTCAAACGGTGAAAGAGTGATCACAGAAGCAGTTGCGTATTTTGTGTTGGACATCAATTCGACATCGCCGATCAATCCGCTTGAAAGGTAATATGCCAAAACCAAGTCTTTCCCACTAGGGGCACTAGTACAGACTTTTGCTTTACCAGAAACAACAATCATAATAAATTTGTATTCGACTCCTTGAGAAAAGATTGTCTCACCAGATTTGAATCGACGAACTTCACAGACGTTTTGATGATCGAGAATCCCGTATTTCTCAAGCAATTCAAGGTGGTGCTTTTCTAGTTTTTCTCTCATAGCTTCTCCCTTATTCTTCTTTTGCGGTGTTAAAGCAAATCTGTCATCACTATTTTACTATTGTTTTCCTTTTATTGCAGAGAATTGAAATAATTTATCGATTTGTATGCTCTAATTAAAGATTTAAAGCTACTTATATTTATTTGATTTACAGAAGGTGAATTAACTTCATTTCAGGGAATTTAACATTTTGCGTTAGTTCTTGCTCTCTTCATCTCAATTATCGACCATCAATTGAGTCTATTAACACGAATATTCAGTACGTAAAATTGGATATCTTTTATGGGATTGTTTTTTATTGGTAAATAAAGGCTTTCTTCTTTTTGTTTATACTTTTTTAACAGTTATTTTAAATGATTTAAATTTTTCTAAAACTCAATTGTGCAGTATGTTACAATAATTATTGTAATGAAAATGTTTTCAATAACTAGGAGGTATAATGAATGACAAAAACAGTAATCGTAGGTACGAACCATGCAGGGATCGCAGCAGCTAACACTCTTTTGGATAACTTCCCAGATCAGGAAGTTGTGATGATCGATCGGAATAACAATCTTAGCTATTTAGGCTGTGGAACTGCGCTGTGGGTAGGACGGCAGATCGATTCTTATGAAAATCTATTCTATACAAAACGTGAGGATTTTGAAAACAAAGGCGCAAGGATTTCGATGGAAACGACGGTTGATCGAATCGATTATGACAAAAAGGAAGTTCATTGTCTTTCAAAAAATGGCGAATCGTTTGTTGAAAGTTATGATAAGTTGATTTTAGCTACAGGTTCAGTGCCGATTTCTCCTAAGATTCCAGGCCGTGATTTACAAAATATTCACTTCTTGAAACGTTTCCAAGACGGAAAAGCAGTCGATGAGTTATTAAGTACAGACGGCATCGAAAACGTTGCGGTAATCGGTGCAGGATATATTGGAGTAGAAATTGCCGAAGCAGCAAAACGTCGCGGGAAAAATGTTCTTTTATTTGATGCGATGGAACGCTCCTTGCCAAGTTATTATGACAAATGGTTCACGGATGACATGGATGAAATCTTAAAAGAACATGATATCGAATTACATTTTGGTGAACTGGCGAAGGAGTATAAAGGGAATGAGAAAGTTGAATCAATCGTAACAGATAAAGGTGAATACAACGTTGATTTTGTTATCAATGCGATCGGTTTCTTGCCGAATAATGAACTAGGAAAAGATCATTTGGAATTGTTCAAAAACGGGGCTTACCTAGTCGATCTTCATCAGCAAACTAGCGATCCGGATGTTTATGCGGTAGGGGATTGTGCAACGATTTATTCTAACGCGTTGAATGATACGACTTATATTGCTTTGGCAACAAATGCGGTACGCTCAGGAATCGTGGCGGGATACAATGTCGGTGGTGTGGCATTAGAGTCAATTGGTGTCCAAGGGTCAAACGGAATCTCAATATTCGGATTGCATATGGTTTCGACCGGCCTATCCGTAGAGGCAGCAGCTAAGAATGGAATCGCTGTGAAATATACCGACTTTGAAGATCTGCAACGTCCAGGATTCATGAAGCAAAATGCCAAGGTGAAGATTCGGATCGTATATGAAGAAAGTTCTCGTCGGGTGGTTGGTGCTCAATTATCCTCAAAAGAAGATATATCTGGTGTGATTCACATGTTCTCACTCGCTATAGAAGAGCAAGTAACGATCGATAAACTTAAATTACTGGACATCTTCTTCTTACCGCATTTCAATCAGCCGTATAACTACATCACAATGGCTGCGTTAAGTGCAGAATAATAGTCTATTCATTGAGTTTGATAATATTGAAAAGGGATTGTCGCCTGAGCGCAACAATCCCTTTTCTTTTATGTTCAGTTATTCCGCGTCCTTTAATATATCAAGGACTTTCTGATAATTTTGATTTTGAAATATTTCGTAATTTAAACTTTTGTAAAGCTTGACCGCAGGATGACTCCAAGTTTGTGTATTTAAATATAGATCTTGATCAGGATAGTATTCATGGAGCAACTCAGTTACCCGAATCGCTAATGCTTTAGCCAAACCCTTACGCTGTTCTTCTGGAACCACTCCCAACCAGTGAAGCCGTGGGTAATTCTCTTCGGTCCACCAGGCAGTAAAAGTCCCCACTTTTTCTCCTTGCGGATTTTCGATGAAGAGCATTCGCCGCTTCAACTCTTCTTGATGAGGTGCGAAAGATCGTTGAAAATATTCAGCGGCATCCACCTCTGAATCAAATTCTAAAACAGCCGTCTCAATCCGACACCAGTCCTTTTCATCGCCTGGTTGATAAAAGACGATACGATAGCCTTCCGGTAATCGTATCTTTGGCAATGCAGGAGCATTTGATGGGCGAAACATTGTAAACGGAATGAACGGTACAGACTTATCCAACATAACAAGACCTCCAATATTTTCTCATTAAAATCGTATCATGTAGTCATACTAAAAGCTAGCTGGATTTTTATTAGCAATGCTTTTTCTAAGACCATTTTTGTTTGACTAGTCCATAACAATGAATGCACTTGATTGAGCTACTTACAAACCAAAAAGTTGTCTGAATTCTGGGTTGGTTGTATGATGTGCAAACTAGCAAAACGCTTGTTCTCCATAAAAACTACTATTATAAAGAAAATGGAGACATAGAGAATGATTGGTATTATATAATGATAGAAGAAATTGGATTTCAGATTCTCTAGGAATTGTCAAGACATTTCTTATTTTTTGACAAATAGCAATCTGTGGCAATTTCTTGTGATGAAAAAGTTAGGGAGGTAATTTTATGGCGAAAAGAGTTTTTTTCAGTTTTTACTATGAAAATGATTTATCGCGAGCGTTAGTCGTTAAGAACAACTGGGCTTTGAAGGAGAATGAAGAGTCCGGTTTCATTAACAAAGCAGAATTTGAGCGAATGAAGCGTGATGGAGATGAGACGATTGAGCGTTGGATTGATAAACAATTAGCGGGAACATCGGTGACTGTCGTATTAATTGGTAGTGAAACATTGGACTCCAAATACGTGCAATACGAAATCAAAAAAAGTCACGAACGCGGAAATGCGATTATTGCATTGAAAATCGGCAAAGTAAAGAACTTGAATCAGCAAACATCGATCAGTCAGTCAGTCGTAAAAATTGTTGGTAAAAAAAGCGATGGAGAATTGCTTTGGTTTGATGAAATCATTGATGGGGAATATGATTACATTAAAAACGACGGCTACAACAATCTTGAAAAATGGATCGAAAATGTTGATAAGGTGAAGGAGAAATAAAGAAACTCTACAACTTGTCTTGGATAATTTTTGAGGGGGAGCTCGCTGAAGACTTTTTAAAAAAGGAGACTATGAAAGCGAATGGAGAACTTAAAGGGGAAAACCAAAGCAACGCGCTTTAGAGAGAATAGAAGGACAAGACATTGAACAAAAAGTTCAGTTCTTGTCCTTTTTAATTTACTTAGACAGAGCTAGTGCAAGGGCTTTTTGGACAGCAACAATATTTTTATCTTTTCTAAACTGAATTGTTTCTGCGGGCAATTCAGCACTGGAGATCCAAAGTTTAAGTTCTGCATCCAAATCAAAGTGTCCGCTGGTTTCTACTGAAAACCGTGAAATAGAACGATACGGAATAGATTTATATTCAGCCTTTTTACCTGTAATACCCTGCTTATCAACTAAGATCAAACGAAAATCGGTGAAAACGATCAAATCTCGAACCAACTTAAAGGCTAAAGAAACAGCTTCTCCAGGAATCAAGACATCCTCCAATTTTTTCTCAACTGCTACGTTATCGTGTTGGTTGGCGTTTCCCATTAAACCATCAAAAATACTCATAAGTAAACTCTCCTCTTCAGTTAATTGAATAGTTTAATTTTAGCTGATATTTATCTAAATAACCACACAGTATTTAATCAGATGAATGAAAAATTCAAAATAATAATTATTCTTTCACAAAAAAAGGTTTTGTTCTTTTTTAACAGAAATTCACTTGCTAAACAAATGACGTTTCGTTATACTCGATAAGGAAAAGAACTCAGTTTTTAAAGACTGATATAGGAGGTGTTCTCATGTTTATTAACTATCAGCGGTGACTATGATCTCAATCGTTACTTAGAGTTTCTAAGCAAGCAGAACAACTTGATATCCTCCAAGAACCTTTTTTTGCGTTACCTTAAAAAGGGTTATTCAGTCTACATTTGATCATCGCTTAGGAGGAGGCATACTTTTTAGTATGTTTTTTTGTTGTGCTTTAAAAGATTGATCTGCCGTTGTTGAAAACGGTTCAAGTGAAAAAACAAACTTAAAGGAGCAAAATGATGAAAAAAGTATTAACGGTATTAAGTTGCTTGTTGCTAACCGCCTTGGTGGTATTCGTAAAAACAGAACAGGTTCAAGCAGCCAAAAAAACGAGTAAAGTTCAACGTCTTGTAAAAAGCAAGGACATCAAGGAAGATGATTTCTTCGTTGATGTGAAGTGGCTAAATAAGCAGATGAAAGACGACGATAAAACAGTTGTGATCGAAGCGTCTTATGGTGAAGGCAAAGATTACAAAAAAGCGCACATCCCTAGTGCATTGCACATCGATACAATGGAGATCGAAACGGAAGAGAGCAATTGGAATATTCTAGATGCTGAAACATGTAAAGAAGTTTTCTTGAAGCGCGGAGTCACAAAAACAACTCCAGTGGTTATTTACTCTAGCGATATCAATGCTGCTGCACGTGTTGCCTTTGTAGCTTACTGGTTGGGTGTCGATGATGTTAAGATTTTGGATGGCGGCTTGAAGGCATGGGAAAATGCTGGTTATAAAGTAGAGAAGGGAACTGAAGAGGCAACAGCTGCTAAAGATTTTGGTGCTGAGGTTCCTGGCCGACCTGAATATTTAATCTCAACATCTGCTGATCTTCTTGCATCTAAAGAAAAAAATTCAGATTTAGTTCTAGCTAGTATTCGTTCTTGGAAAGAGTTTACTGGTAAAACAAGCGGTTACGATTATATCGAAAATGCTGGTGAACCTGAAGGGGCAGTTTATGCGAAATCGAGCAAGACTAGTGCTGATGTGGCTCAGTTAATGAACAATGATGGTACGGTCAAAGAGCCGACTAAAATCTTCGCCGCATGGGAAAAATGGGGCATTACTCCTGATAAAGAGGTTGCTTTCTATTGCGGAACTGGTTGGCGTGCGGCCACAGCCTTTTTTATCACGAAGCAAGAAGGTTGGAAAGATGTTCGTCTCTTCGATGGTGGCTGGTTTGATTGGGATAAAGCCCATCAAAAAGATCCAAGCAAATACCCGGTTCAAGTTGGCGATCCAAGAGACAAAGATAAGGTGGAAATCTTGAACTAATGAAGATTTTCCACTATTTCATTCATCTGCTACAGGCAGGATTGGTTTATGCCATCTATTTAATGAACGATCTTTATAAAAATCATTTAGGCTTTATGCGAAACGTCTCCTTTTACTCCCATAAAGTTGAAGCTAGCACATTCGGCAGCATACTCTTTTTGCTGCCGCTTCTGCTAGCAGTTGTCGCCATTTTCTTAGCAAACAAAAAAAGAGGAATCGAAACTTTACTTCTGACTTTATCTAGTATCCTATTTCTAGTTTGGCAAACAATAGTTACACTGGAAATAATACCGATTTACTATCTAGTGAGCGGCATTCTATGTCTAGGATTTTTACTGCAATTTATAATCGTCCTAACAAAAAGGAGCTAATCTGATGGATTACTCAAAAGAAACAATTAAAATGGCACAATATATCGCAGAAACTTGTACAAGGTGTAAACGTTGTATGAAAGATTGCCTTTTTTTGCAACAGTATTGTGAGGATCCGCAAAGATTATTCCAGCGTTTTTTAGAGGAAGATCTCGATCCGATCATCCCGTATTCCTGTATGCTATGCGGTCATTGTACGGTTGTATGTCCATTAAAACTAAAATTGGATGACGCCTTTCTGTCAATGCGACAAGATTTGATCAAAGAAGGGCTACCATTAAGACAATTAAGAGGGGTTGAAATGCATCAAAAGCGTTCAACCAGTAAACTTTTTACCGCTGTGAATCGAGGCGAAGCAAAATGAAATATGGTTTTATGGCCGGCTGCTCATTAAGCTCCAGCAGTCCAAAACAAGTTGGAAAAATTGTCGAATACTTAAAAAGTTTTTATCCCGATTTGGTCATCATTCAAGGCTGCTGCGGGAAACCGACGCGTATGATCGGTCAAGAGCAGTTGTTCCAAGAGCGTTTCGGAAAACTGACGCAACAAGTACATCAGGCTGAGATTGAAGAATTGATTGTCGCTTGTCAAGGCTGCATCAAAACGATGACGATTCAGAATCAGTTTCCTACCTCATCCTTATGGGTGAAGATGGCAGAATTGGGACTGCCTAAAGAATCGATTGGTAAAGCAAAGGATAGTAACGTTGTTTTTTCTATTCAAGATTCTTGCCCCACCAAAGAAGTGACCGAGATCCACCAAGCTGTCAGGTACTTGTTGGAACAACTAGGTTATCAAGTTGCGAAAAATCGTTTGTCGGGAAAAAACACGTTATGCTGCGGAATGGGTGGTATGTGCGGCGTCTCGAATCCGACTTTAGCAAAGAACTTTGCAGAAAAACGAGTTCAAGATTTTAAGACTGATCATATTGTCACCTATTGTGCCAGTTGTACTTCAGCCATGATTCTTGGTGGCGGCGAAGCTTGGCATTTATTAGATTTGATATTTGGGGATGTCATACATAATGAAGATAAAAGTCCGACTCATCCATTAGCCAACCCAGTAAAGGCATGGAAGAATCGGTATCAATCAAAAAAAATAGTCACAAAAGCATAGGAGAGAATGATGAAAAAATGGTTAATCGGTTTGCTGACGGCGGGGATGATTTTTTCTTTAGCTGCCTGCAAAACTAACGAGAAAAAAGAAGCAGATACGACGGACTCTATCAGTAGTTTTTCTGATGCAGTCAAAAAAGGAAAAGGCGAAACGGTAACCTTTTATGGGTTTGGCGGTAGTGAAAAAGCCAACGCTTGGGTGGACGAAGTGGTTACCCCGGCGA
Organism: Enterococcus sp. GPZ-007; assembly: GCF_059374735.1. Classification (NCBI taxonomy): domain Bacteria; kingdom Bacillati; phylum Bacillota; class Bacilli; order Lactobacillales; family Enterococcaceae; genus Enterococcus; species Enterococcus sp. GPZ-007. Next base: position 9,485 of record NZ_JCAFYN010000054.1, read on the forward strand.
TGAAGGATAAATATGATATCACGGTGAAACGTGTACCGATGGATATTGATCAAATTTTGAATAAATTGACCACTGAAAAAGAAGCTGGTACAAAAGCTGGTGACATCGATGTTATTTGGATCAACGGTGAAAACTTTTATACAGCCAAACAAGCGAAGCTGCTTTACGGACCGATCACTAAAAAAGTCGAAAGCTTCGAAAAATTGATGGATGTCGATGGACATAATTCTAAGTATGACTTTGGTGTTAAAATTGATGGATATGAAGTTCCTTATGGCAGTGCACAATTAGTTTTCGCTGGCGACAAGGAGAAATTCAAAGAGGGCTTTCCTACAGATACAAAAGCTTTGCTGGAATATGCGAAAGCCAATCCGGGTAAAATCACCTATACTGCACCACCAGAATTCACAGGCAGTGCTTTTGTCCGCAATGTCATTTGTGATATCGTCGGGTATGATAAAGTAGAGAAAGCCAAAGCGAACAAAGAAGAGTTGTATAAGGTGATCAAACCGGGGCTAGATTATTTAAATGAGATCAAACCTTATCTTTGGCAAGAAGGCAAAACTTATCCAACGACTACTGCTGAGCTGGATCAGATGTTCGCAGCTGGGCAGATCGATATGAGCTACAGCTATTCGCAAATGCATGTGGCAGAAAAACGCAGTGATAACGAGTTTAAGACGACAACCGAATCCTTCTTGTTTGATAAAGGGACGATTGCTAACCAAAGTTATCTAGCGATCGCCAACACGTCGCAAGTCAAAGCATCGGCCTTACTTTTGATTAACGAAATGACTAACGAATCAGCGCAACTGAAAAAAGCAGAAGCTAAGTACGGCTACAGCATTCCGCCGTTTGATCCAAGCAAATTATCAGAAGAAACCAATCAAAAACTGACCGATCTTTATAAAAATCAAGGCGTCTTATCACTTGAAGAAATGCAGGAAAAACAAATTCCTGAGGTTCAAGCTGAAAAGATCCCAATGATTGAAGCGTTATGGAAAGAGCATGTCTTACATGAATAAAAAAAATTTATTGGCAGTACCTTTTCTCTTAATAAACGGCGTTGTGATTTTTGCAGCGCTGTTTAAGGGGCTGCAAATTAGTCTAGGGTACTATCCTTTGAGCGGTCTGCGAGAAATTACTTTAGCGAATTATAAACAGGTTTTGACCGACCCATTTTTTCAGAAGTCGCTAGGATACAGTTGCTATTTGGCACTGACTGCGACTTTTTTGTCATTGCTGCTGGGAGTGGCTCTGTCTTTTCTTCTATTAAAAGTAAAAAGTCCTTGGTTACATACAATTATCAGACTGCCGATTTCTTTGCCGCATATTATTGTCGCTTTAATGATTATGCAATTGGTCAGTCAGTCGGGAATTATCTCGCGATTCCTTTTCCAATTGGGCTTGATAAAAGAGATCGGTCAATTCCCTTTGCTGATCCATGACACAGGGGGCATTGGGATTATCTTAGTCTTTCTTTATAAAGAGATTCCTTATGTTGCAGTGACAACCTTAGCGATTTTACAGCAGCTGCAATTGGGATACATAGAAGTGGCTAAAAACTTAGGTGCCTCAAACTTACGAATCTTTTTTTCGGTAATTCTGCCGATGATTCAGAAAACGTTAACGACTTTATTTATCATTTTGTTTTGTTTTACTTTTGCTTCCTTTGAAGTCCCGTTCTTGCTAGGAAATCCCAGCAATCAAACAGTCGCACTAACTGCTTACGATTTATTTACTCAGGTTGATTTGACGACACGTCCCCAAGCCTTCGCCTTAAATCTAGTGATGTCAGGGATTTGTTTAATAGCTGCACTGCTTGCATTAGCGATCAGCCGGGTGCTGCCAGGAGGGAGAAAATCATCATGAAACTCTCGACAAAAAGAAATTACTTATTGTTGCTTCTTTCCGCAACGATCGTTTTAGTACCCTTGGTTCTATTGTTTTTATGGTCCTTTAGCGATAAATGGATGTCTCCTGCCCTTTGGCCGCAGGAAATAACTTTTAGGGTTTTCAAACAAATGCTAAGCGAGCCCAACTTCTTTCCAGCGATTCTAAATAGTTTCGTGATTGCTTTAACAGTAACGATCATCACTATCATGATTGCATTACCAGCGGCTAGATATTTTGCTTTTCAGACAAAACTTTCTCAGCGTTTTGTTGAAGTGGTCATTTATTTGCCGTTGATTTTACCTGCTATCGCAATTATTACATCTAGTCAGGTGCTGTTTTTGCAAATGCGCTTGACCGGCACTTTTTTTGGTATTATTCTGATTCATACTTATTTATGTTTACCTTATGCGATGCAGATTTTACTGGAAAGTTATCGTCAGTTAGGAGATGGCTATCATCTGACCGCACAAAGTTTAGGCGCAAAACCTTGGAGAATTTTCTGGCAGATCACCTGGCCATTGCTGAGACCTGGCTTGAGTACGGCTGCGACCCTGGTTTTTATCGTTTCCTTCAGCCAGTATCTGCCGACCTTTTTTATTGGTGGAGGGAGAATCGTCACACTGCCGCTTTTACTGCTGCCATATGCGAATAATGGCCGTTTTGGCTTAGCTTCAACTTACAGTCTAGTCTTTATAATCTGTACAATGATCGGTGTATTCATCTTGAGAAGAGTAATAGGAGGAAAACAGCGTGGGATTAAGCGTTAAAAATTTGCAGCTAAGATACGGGAAAAAAGAAATATTACGTGATTTGTCTTTCGATGTGAATGAAGGGGAGATTCTTGCACTCTTTGGCCCATCTGGGGTAGGAAAAACCAGTCTCCTAAAAATGATTGCAGGAATCCAACCGGTTGATAAAAACACGATTTGTTTCACTGAATCATTTTCTCAAGAAAGTACAGTATTGGTATTCCAAGATTTTTGGCTTTTTCCCCACATGAATGTGGTGGAAAACATCGCTTTTGGATTAAAGGCCCGCAAATTTTCAAGAGAAATTATTCAACAGAAAATCGATAAAATCCTAGAAGTCTTTGATTTAGAGGGCTTAGAAATGCAGTTTCCTGATCAATTGTCTGGCGGACAAAAACAACGAGTAGCGTTGGCCCGAGCGATTGTTTTAGAACCCAAGCTGTTATTATTAGATGAACCATTTGCCAATTTGGACAATCATTTAAAAAGCGCCATGCGGGATTATTTGCGACGCTTGCAAGAATCCTATCGTTTTAGCATTATTTTAGTGACACATGATCGTGACGAAGCTCTTCAACTGGCGGATCGTATGATCATTTTATTAGACAGTAAGATTCAGCAAATTGGGGAACCCAAAGAAATCTATTTCCATCCCAAAAACCGAAAAGTTGCTGAAACGATCGGGGAGGCTAACTTTATCTCTGGAACAGTCAACAACACTTTATTTCGAACAGAAAAATTCAAACTAGCTGTACAAAATCCCGACAATATAAGGGGAGAGGCTCTTCTCTATCTTCCATATGGTGCAGAAATAACGATCAGACAAGAAGGGGCAGGAGTCCCGGCCTTCATTACTAGCAGCGATTGGACCCCCAATGGACAGCGAGCACAAATCAAAGTTGGGGAGACAAGCTGTACTTTTACGAATTTATCTCAAAAAATTGCTATTGGTGAGCATGTCTTTTTAGAATTCAGCGAGTCCTTGCAAGTGATGAACCGATGATTTCGATTATTATCCCAACTTTAAATGAAGAAAAGAATCTTACGAAGCTACTCTCACAATTGAAGCAACTAAAGAATACGATTTATTTCGAGATTATTGTCGTGGATGGCGGCAGTCAAGATCAAACAGTTGCGGTCGCAAAAAATGATGCCGCAGTTTATCAATTACAAAAGGCCAATCGAGGTGCGCAATTAAAGCTTGGCGTCGAGAAGAGCAGCGGTGAGATTCTGTGGTTTTTACATAGTGACAGCAGATTAGAAAATGGTCAAAAGGATGTTTTGGAGCGAATTCAAACAGCTTTAAGAGATAGTCACTATAGTGCGGGCTTTTTAAAATTAACTTTTGATTCATCGGATTTCTTCTACCGTTATTTAGCAGGGACTTCCAATTTGCGAGCCCGTTATCTGGGCCTGATTTTTGGCGACCAAGGCTTATTTACCACTCGTGAAAACTATGAGAAAGTTGGAGGCTTTGAATCTACACCTTTGATGGAGGATTGGCAGTTAAGCCGAAAGTTGTGGAAGCTTGGAAAATTTTATCCATTGTCAGCGACGATTATCACTTCAATCCGACGATTTCGCAAAGGAAAGCTTCGAACACACTTAAAGATGCACAAAATAAAATTGTTTTATTTACTGGGAATTTCACCAGAAAAATTAGCGAAGCGTTATTATAAATAGAAAGGAGTCATTCATGTTAGAAAAGATTCAGCTCTATTTGAAAGAAAACCAACTCACCGAACAACTACACTTGCAAGAGCCCTTTACAGTTAAATTTTTAGCTCAAGGAGAATACAATCAAAATTTTCTGATTACTGATGAGGAAAGCAGCTACGTCTTTCGTTTAAACTATGGCAGTCAACTGCATTTGGAGAATCAGATTCGCTATGAATACCAAGCGTTAAAATGGCTTGAACGAACAGATCGAACACCTAAAGTTTATTACGTCGACGATAGTCATCGAAGCTTTCCGCAAGGATTATTAATCATGGAGTTTTTAAAAGGACAGCCTTTGGATTATCGAAGAGATTTGCCGGAAGCCGCCAAAATATTTGGTCAGATTCATCAGCAGCCAATTGATGAACTAGCGGATAAAACGTTCGTAAAAGAAAAGGCGACGATTTTATCTGCTCGCATCAAGGAGTGCCAGCAGTTATTGGAACCTGTACTAAAAAGTGACTACGTTCCATTGCATGCACAGCGTCAGTTAGCCAATGCCTTCGACGGGTGTCAAAAAAATGTTTCTCGACAGCAATTTTTCATTGATTTGGATCAGTGGTCAATCAACAATACAGAGGTTAATTCACATAATTTCATCATTGGAGAAAAAGGATTTTTGATTGACTGGGAAAAACCAGTCATTAGTCACCCGGTTCAAGATATTTCGCAATTTTTAGCTTCAACAACAACACTTTGGCGAGCGAACTTGATTTTGAATCGCTCAGAGAAACAAGAGTTTATTTCCAGATATCTTTCTGAGACTAATTCTGACACCGCCTCTTTTGAAGAAGCACTTAGAATCTATCACCCATATTTGATGCTGCGGGCGTTAAGTTGGTCGGCAATGGCCTATGACAGTTATCAAAAAGACACTAAAGAATTGAAGAACCAAGAAATTTTCGACAAAGTGGCTAGTTATTTAGATGAGGATTTTTTACGTCAAGCATTGAAGGAGCAGGTCTTTGAATAAAAAAGCGTATATTTTATTTACCCGTGTTCCTGTGCCCAATAAGGTTAAAACGCGTTTGCAGAGTTTACTGACTGGCGAAGAAGCCTGTCAGGTTCAACAGCAAATTTTACAAGATAGTTTTGTAAAGTTTCAGCCGTTAAGTGAAGACGGGGTGGATCTCTATCTTGCTTACTCTGATGAAGGCGATCCAACAGAATTGCTTACAGCATTACCAAAGAGCTTTCACTCATTTCAACAGCATGGAAAGACGATCGGTGAGCGTATGAATCACGCGATGAAGTATGTTTTAAAAATGGGCTACGAGCAGATTATTTTGACTGGGAGTGATATCCCAAATTTAAATACCAGCACTATTCAAGCAGCATTTAATCAGATGCGTGATGTTGTTTTAGGACCGTCACCAGATGGCGGCTATTACCTAGTAGGCTGTACTCAATCAATTGATTTGACACCGATATTTGAAACGAACATCGGATGGGGAAAAAGTGAAGTTCTAAAAGAAACACTGCGATTATTGACGGATTTTGATGTGACCTTATTAGCATCGTTGCAGGATATTGATTATCCCTCTGATTTAAAAGGAATTCGTAACGACTTAAAAGAAGAAAATTTGTATTTTAAACACTGGCTAGAGGAGAATCGAGGGATCTTAGAATGAAGAAAGTCATTTTTGATTGTGATAATACTTTTGGGATGTTCGGCCGCGATGTTGATGATGGACTGACTTTATTTTATTTATTGGGCTCACCAGCGATTGATTTACTTGGAGTTACCTTGACTTATGGAAATGGTAGTTTAGAAGAAGTTATAAAAATGACTGAAGAAGTTCAGCAACGTTTACGATTGCCTTTCATTTATTTCTCAAGCAATCAAGCACAGTTTTTGGTTGAGCAAGTCAATTGCTATCCCAATGAAGTGACGATTATAGCTACAGGGGCATTATCGAATTTATTTGAAGCACAAAAAATTGACCCTAATTTTTTTGAGAAGGTTCAAGAAATTGTTTTGATGGGTGGCACGCTCGAACCTCTGCAGGTAAATCAACGACCAGTCGCTGAACTGAATTTTTCATGCGATGCGGAAGCTGCTAAAGCAGTTCTATTAAGTCAAACAAAGCTCACAATAATGAATGGTCATATGACTTCTGAAGCTTTTTTTTCAAGAATTGAGCTGGACAAATTTCTGGAGTTGGCAGCAGATACTATCAGTCAAGAAGCGCTCATCTGGATTAGTAACACGTTAGATGAATGGATTGGTTGGAACAAAAAAATCTTTAATTTCAATGGTTTCTGTAATTGGGATATGACGACCGCCGTCTATTTAGAACATCCGGATCTGTTCAGTAACGAACATTATTGTTTATCTGTTGAGCAATTAAAACTCTCTCAAGGTAGAATGACGATTACTGATGAGTCACCTTATATAGTGAAAATGCCTAAGAAGCTTTTAGCCGTTACCGAGTTTAATAAGCTCGTGATTGATCGGATGATTCAGGGGCTTAAAAAAACTGAAGGCTATTAGCCTTCAAGAGCCCGGCTAACTGGAAAGGAGAACAGGTGAAAAAGCTCGTATTCTTTATTTTGTTAGTATTATTTGGAATCTTTCTGGCACATCAATTTGGTTTAGTTGATTTCTTGACAGATATTGCTGGGTTAAGGGCTTATTTAGAAAATCTTGGCTGTTGGGGATATCTGATTTTTATTGTCCTTTCGATCGTCGTATCGGTATTCCTGTTGCCAGGACAATTCCTAGCGATTGTCGGAGGTCTTGCATATGGTGGGTTTATTGGTGGACTGTTGACGATCGTCGGTGCTTCGCTCGGCTCCAGTATTTCCTTTATTATCGGAAAATATGTGGCACGGGATTATATTATAGAACGATTCGGCAGTGACCCAACCTTTCAAAAAATAGAAAAGGGTGTTAAAGAAAACGGCGTGTTTTTTTTGATTTTTACTCGACTAGTGCCGATATTTCCTTTTGCCATCCAAAGTTATGCTTATGCAATGACACCCATGAGTACCAAAAGTTTTAGCTTGATTTCATTCTTAACGATGATGCCAGCAAGTTTCCTATATGCCTTTATGGCTTCAGAGATTACCGCCAAAGGTGTCTCAGTATTCTTATTGTTGGAATTAACAGGCGCAGGAATTCTCTTAGCGCTGTTAGCCTACTTGCCGAAAAAAATCAGCAAGAAAATTAGCCGCTTAAATTCAGAATACAAAGAAGATTAATAGTGTAAAAGATCAGAGAAACTCTTTCTGATCTTTTTTTACGTTCCAGCAAAACAAAGGGAATCTTATATTGAACGAAGATAAGATAATTTCATTTTTTGTATTCTTCGGTATTACGACTGCTGTTTCTCAAGAGTTGATTTTAAACCGTGTAAGTTAACTAAGACTCCATTGTTTTCTTTTGAATGTCATTCTAAAATAAAGATGAAAGGGGAGATGAAGATGGAAATGAATATTGGGCCGATTATTATGGAAAAACGTAAAGAGAAGCAAGTGACCCAGCAAGAACTAGCGAATTTTGTCGGTGTATCTAAAGCTTCAGTATCGAAATGGGAGACAGGACAAACCTATCCTGACATAACGTTGCTCCCGCTCTTAGCCGCTTATTTCGATATCACTATCGATTCGCTGCTAACCTACGAACCGCAATTAGATAATCATGAGATACAGCGAATCTACGCAATGTTGAAGGAATCCTTGATAACAAAATCGCCGGAGGATGTTTTAGCGACTGTTCGCAGTTTTGTCCGTCGCTATTATTCCTGTTATCCCTTTGTACTAAGAATGGGGATGTTTTTAATGAACCATGTTGATCTACTACCAGGCGAAGATAGCATCCAGACATATACAAAGGAAGCGCAGGAATTATTTGTCCATGTTCGAACACAAGCAAAAGACCCTGAAATGATCATTCAAGCTTTGAAGTACGAAGCATATACTGCTCTAACTTTGAATGAGTTTGATCAAGTTTTAGAAATTTTGGGTGACCAAGTCCCTATGCTGTTTCCAATTGAGAGTTTAATAGCTGCAGCACAACAGCAAAAGGGCGATCAGCAACAAGCGATCGTTACTCTTCAAAGTGCCATCTATCAATACTTAACAGTTTTTTTGAGCTTCTTAACGAATTACTTACAGCTACTACTTAATGATTCTGCTAAGTTTTCCGAAACAGTATCACGAGGTCTTCAGTTTGCGTCTATCTTTAATTTAAATGAAATGCATCCCGTAGCTTTGATGAACTTTCAATTATCTGCAATTTTTGGCTATGCACAAATGGGTGATGAAGCTGCTGCCTTACAAAATTTAAATAGGTTTCTTAATGTGTTACAACAAACAAAATTTCCAGTCGATCTTCATGGAGACAACTATTTTGATCAAGTCGATGATTGGTTGAAAGAATCAGAAATTGGAAATCAATTGCCTAGAGACTCAATGAAGGTTAAGGAAAGTTTGATTACTATCGTAATAGATAACCCTGTATTCGCAAATTTTAAGGACCAAGTACAATTACAGAGAATTTTTAGTGAACTGCGAAATATCAAAGGACAGGATGTGACTGATAATGAATAATTTCGAATTTTTGAAAGAGAATCTGCCCATTTTTCTGCCATTAGTCATTTTAGAATTGATCTTAATGATCACCGCCGTCAGGCATGTATTGAAACATCAAAATTATCGTTTTGGCAGCAAGGCCATCTGGTTGCTGATTGTGATTTTGCTTCAAATCATTGGGCCAGTCATGTACTTCGTCTTTGGAAGAGGTGATGACCAGTGAGCATTTTGGAATTGAGGCAAGTGACTAAAAAGTTCGGTTCGAAAAGTGTGTTAAATCAGCTAAATCTGACTGTCCCAACAGGATCAATTTTCGGTTTTGTTGGCGAGAACGGTGCAGGAAAGACGACTACCATGAAGATGATTTTGGGATTAGAGGAAATAAATGGTGGAGAGATATTCGTTAAGGGAATACCCGTGGTTTTTGGCGATAATCAAACCAATCATCTGACAGGATATTTACCGGATGTGCCGGAATTTTATGATTATATGACTGCTCAAGAATATCTGAAATTCTGTGGAGAAATCACCGGTCTATCGAAAGAGCAATTAAGGCAAAAGATTCCTGAAATTTTATCACTGGTGGGATTAAAAACGGATAATCGGAAGATCAAAGGGTATTCGAGAGGAATGAAGCAGCGGTTGGGTATTGCACAAGCTTTGTTGAATGATCCAGAATTATTGATATGCGATGAACCAACCTCAGCGTTGGATCCCAGTGGACGCAATGAATTTTTGGAAATGTTGGAGCAATTAAAGGGACGGACGACGATTTTGTTTTCTACTCATATCTTGAGTGACGTGGAACGGATCTGTGATTACGTCGGTATTTTAGATAAAGGTGAATTGGCTGTTAGTGGAGCATTAAGTGAATTGAAGCGTCAGTATGCCAAAAATCAAATTGAAATCAAATTTTCAAAGTATGATGAGCTCACTGAATTTGCTGGCAAATTGGATGAGATGAAACGAAACGCTATACTGAAGGAAGTTTCTTTCAGTATGGAAAAAAAGCTTTTTCAACTTGAGCATGCTCAACCTTACGAAAAACTTGCACCACAGATTTTTCAATTATTTGAAACGTGTCAGGTGTTTCCAATAGCGATCAAAAAAATTGATCCATCATTAGAAAAGATTTTCTTGGAGGTGGTTCAATGAAAAATTTGTATTATTTTACTAAGAAAGAATTATTTGAATGCTGGCGCACTTCGCGTTTACTGATTATGGTGATTATCTTTTTGATTCTTGGCTTTATGAATCCCTTACTAGCAAAGTTGACGCCGGAAATCGTGAAAATGACAATCGGAGAGATTCTGGCGAATACCATTCCTGAACCAACATCCATTGACTCGTGGACACAATTCTATAAAAATCTTACACAGATCGGATTGATTGTTATAGGCTTGATGTTTAGTGGAGCCGTCAGCAATGAGACCGGCAGGGGGACATTGATTAATCTTGTGACCAAGGGGCTGAGACGATGGGTGATCATCGTGGGAAAAATGATTAGTTTGTTGCTCCAATGGACGATTTGTTTGGTGTTAGCATTTTTAATCACCTGGGGCTATACCGCGTATTACTTTCCTGATGATAAGAGCCCTCATATTTTCTTAGCCGTTCTTCCCTTATGGATATTTGGTCTGCTATTGCTCAGTTTTATTCTTCTTGCTTCAACAATCGCTCGTAACAATTACGAAGGACTATTGATAACGGGCGGAGGGATTGTGTTGCTAGTAATCCTCAACTTGTTCGATAAAATGAAGTACTATAATCCGATCTCACTAGTTACCCAAAATCTATATTTATTGCAAAAATCCGCAGCCTTTCGAGACTACATTCCAGCGATAATGATCAGCATCATTCTTGCTATGGCAATCATTATTTCAAGTGTTCTGATTTTTAATAGGAAGAAACTGTAGTGCATTCTTTTACACGTAGAGGCATAATTATTGAAGAAATTGAAATGAATGACTATCTATTCAAGTAGAATTTCTGACAAACGAAAAATTACTTGTTGTGCTTGAGAACCAGATCTTTTCTGGTTCTTTTTTTTACTCAAAATTCTCTTTGGAAGTTTTTGACAAAAAGAAAAAAACATCAACACAATGTCGATGTTCATAATTAAATAAATAGATAAATAACGGAATAGATATAGTAGGCTAAGAGTAGTAAAGCAACGATGCAAGAAAGCTTAGCAAAAAAACCTCCGCGCGCTGGCTTAATAGACTGGCGAGATTGCTTACGTGTCATCTCTGCTACCTCAATATCAGTTGTTTGCTGTTTTGATGAACGTAAAAGTACGACTGCCAGTAAGTCGATAAAAAGTAATCCTTGTAAAATAATGCTAACGATGAATACAATTTGATCTCCCTTGATTAGCCTGAATAGGAATAAGACGATCATCAGAAGATCAAAAAGTAGTGTCAGTAAAAGCGCCATAATAAAGCTCCTTCGAATAGGTTAGAATAAACAAAGTTTATTATAGCATACAACTAATAAAAAAAATTACGAAATATTTGTGAAAGATTCCGGTAGGAGCATTACCTCTTGTGTCTCCATAGCGAGTAGATCATCCAATAAAGCATAAATGTAACCAGGGAAATCAACATTAAGAGTGCGAGTGTCCATGCTCCTTCAACCGGCTGATCATGATGATAATTCATTAGTAGGTAGATGCATAAAAAAGTCGGAATCAAGGATAAATACAAATGAATCAGCACACGATCTCTTTTGAAAAGATAAAAATAAATGATTGTCATCAAGCCAAAAATCAGATAAATAATCCAAGAAACTGCATCGCCAATATCCATAAATTCCCTCCTTTGTACGCTATTATAACAGAGTAACGGCTTTAATAAATAACGGGAAAATGAGAATTGATTGGTTTTGTTAATGAGAAAATGCCATTTTATGTCTCATTTTCAATTGTATAATAATAAATACGCTTTAACCTCTGAAAAATCTTTCTTTAATTTAAAAAATTCAGAAAGAATTGAGAAACAGTTGTTATATAAGGGTTTCCATAATTCAAAGTTAAAAGAAATAATTTTACTTTGTGATTAATTTTTGTTACTTTATAAAGAGAGAGGTAAGGAAGAAGCATTAATTGTAACTACATATTAATGCTTGATAGAGGGGGATGACATGGATTATAAAAAACTACTATGTAGTGTGATGTTGTTAGGAAGCTTAGGGACTTCAACAGTGGTGGCCTATGGGGATGAAACAACTGATTCTACTAGTACACAGGAGAGCTCAGCAGTAGTAGAATCATCTAGCTCTTCAATTGCTTCAACTGGAACACAGGAAACATCAACACAAAAGACGTCAGAATTAGAAATTAATGAAAACGTAGCAACTGATTCTAGCGAACAGACAGAAAGCAACAGTGAGATAGAGGCTATAGATGAAGAAGAATTCGATGCACAAGGAAATTTGCAGTTTCATCATCCGATTCGATTTGAAGATTTTACATTGGAACCACCTGCCTTTAGAGCAGCTCGTTCAACTATGAGCACACAGCAGGTATTTATCAATCAAATTGCTCCATCAGCAAAATCATTGGCAAGTGCAAACGACTTGTATGCCTCCGTTATGATTGCGCAAGCAATTGTCGAGAGTGGATGGGGAGGGAGTGCACTTTCAAAAGCACCTAATTACAATCTTTTTGGCATTAAGGGAGATTATAAAGGACAATCTGTAACAATGAAAACACAAGAGTGGAGCGAAAAAGAAGGCTGGCACTATGTGAATGCCAAGTTTAGAAAATACCCTTCTTACAAAGAATCTTTAGGAGACAATGTAACAGTTCTGAAGAAAACCTCTTTTTCAACAGGAATTTATTTCTATTCAGGTGCGTGGAAGAGTAATACAAAATCTTATAAGGATGCTACAAAATGGCTGACAGGTAGATACGCTACAGCACCCAATTATGGATCAACTCTGAATAACGTCATTGAGACCTATAAACTAACGCAATACGATACCGGAAGTAACAGCAGCGGCGGATCTAATCCAGCACCAGTTCAAACGAACGCGATGTATCGTCTGTATAACCCGAATAGCGGAGAACATTTTTATACGGCAAATGCTGCTGAACGTGACAAGGTTAGAAAAGCGGGCTGGCGTTACGAAGGTATCGGCTGGCAAGCACCTAGAAGCGGCACACCTGTTTATCGCCTTTATAATACGAATGCAGGGGATCACCATTATACGACATTTGCTTACGAGAAGAATGATTTAGTTAAAAAAGGTTGGCGTTATGAAGGAATAAGCTGGTATTCTGGAGGTAGCAAGCCACTTTATCGACTCTATAATCCAAATGCTAAAGCAGGTTCTCACCACTATACATTGCTTCAAAGCGAGCGGAACAACTTAATCAAACAAGGTTGGCGCAATGAAGGTATTGGTTGGTACGGACAGTAATGATGACTAAAAAAAGGTTCTCGATGAAATAAATCATCGAGAACCTTTTTTAGTCAGCGTCAGAGATTTCTGAAATGACAAAAAAGTTGTGAAGACTATCTTTTGAGTACTCATACTTTTTCGCAATCTCACACAGAATCTGATTGTTAGATTCAACAATTGGCTCGTTCCCATCATACAAAGTTTCCGTTGGAAGATGGATTTCGAAAGATTTTTTGTCCTCTAACACCAAAGGCTTTTGAAAGAAATATCCAGCGATCTTTTTCATGAGAATTTCTCCTTTTTCTATTATTTGTTATATATTACCTCAGCGAAGCTGTTAAAACCAGAAATAAGCTCTATAACAAGTGTAATTTATAGTAAGCGTAAGAGCGCGATTCCCAATACACCTGTAAGAACTATTTTCATCAAATCATTCGTACGAATACCCACAATCAATGCTGGTATACAGGCTAAAACCTCTGGAATGCGTACAGTAGGAAAATGACCTGTTCGAAAATTTAGTAAGCTTTGCAGCAGCAATGCTGTCAAAATCGTCATTGGCAAGTAACTCAAGAATTTTTCGATCACAGGTGGCAACGTGAATGCCTTAGTAAGTACAAAAGGTAAGACCCGTGGAATCCAAGTAACTAAAGCACAACCAAAAAGTGTCAATAAATAGTAGTAATTATTCATCTTTGATCAGCACCCCCACAAAACAACCTGAAAGTGTTGCCAATATTACGGCAAATTCAGCAGAGACAAAACGCATCAAAAGGAAAAGCGCAACAGACGTCACAGCTAAAATCGTAATCGTTTTATTTCTTTGTCTTTTTAGCGGCAATTGAACCTGAAAAAGGAACAGGCCAAGAAACATCGCAGTCAAGGCAAAATCAAAACCAAAAATTGTGGGGTCAGGAATGAAATTTCCCAGCAGCGCACCAATAACGGTTGAAAGAATCCAAACGAGATAGGCAGTGATATTTAATCCGTGCATCCAATTGCTTGTAACCCTTTTTTCTTGCGCTAAAGTGCTCATCAATACTCCATAAGATTCGTCTGTAAGTAGTGTTCCGATGGCAATACCGTTTAACAACGAATCTTCTTTAAAGTAGTGAGCAACAGAAAGACTCATGAGTAAATGGCGCAGGTTAACTAGAAAGACTGTAAAAACAATGGACAAAGCCGGTGCGCCCAACAAAAGCAAACTGCATAGGATGAATTGTGCACTTCCAGCATAGACCAACGTTGACATCAAAAAAACTTGCCAGATAGCAAGATGGGCAGACTTGCCCACGATACCCATCGCAATACCGATACCCAGATATCCCATGATTGTAGGTAGACAGGCCTTGACTCCATCAGAAAAGCTGGAGGTTTGCGTAATGCGATTATCCATATGGTTTCACCTCTCATTTTTTTTTAATCATATTAGACTAAAACAAATAAAAAAACAAGAGTAACTAAAAATATAAATGAGCTACTGATCCAATAACAAGAATGTATCAGTTAGCAAGAGAAGTTACTACCTATTTATTTTACCATAAAAAAAATAGCGAAAAGTTTAAAAAATTAAATAATATTAGTTAAA
>NZ_JCAFYN010000055.1:0-23788 GCF_059374735.1 Enterococcus sp. GPZ-007
TAGTTGGTTGGTATACGGCATGAAGATGAGACTCATTTTTCGCTTTTTGAAAAATGAACTCATACTATTGAATAAGGAGTGATTACTTTGAAAAAAACTTTTTTTGCTTTATCGTTATTAATTCTCTTCCCCATCGGTGTAAATGCCGAAACTGAGAGCTCTTCTACAGCGGATAATTCCCCTGTAGCTGCTACTGAACAAACAATCCCCACTGAAACTCAAAGCTCGGACAGTGCAACGGTTGAATCCAGTGCCACTACTGAGTCGACAATCGCTGTACCGACTGAAAACAGCGAGGTTAAAGATATTCAGCAAGCCAAGGATGATACGATCGAACAAATCGAAAAGGAAACTGGCGTGAAGAAAAGCAACGATCCAATCGGCAGCGAACACGATCCCGCAAAGCTTCGCGAGATGCTAAAAGAAGATTCAATGAAAAGCATTATTACGCCTAGTGAAGTTGACGGATATTCAGATCAACAATTATTGAATGCCATGACCCTTTGTGAGCGAGTAGGTACTGATACTTACGGTTTGGATGTCGGCGGTTATGCCCGTATCCTGCAAGCTCTTTACAAAGATAAGACCTTATCTTGGGATAAGATTGAAAATATTTTGAGCTACAATCCAAATAATTACACCAATGCTCTTGAAATGATTGATCAGATCGATAGTCTGCAAGCTTATCTAGCGGCACTTTACCCTAGCAACAGCTCCTTCATGCCGATCCGCCAAATGAGCAATCAAGAATTGACGAATGTCTTGAAGTACATTTCGCCGATTCAGGAAAAAATGATCGGAACCGAAGGTGACTTCTTCCCTGGAATCATCGCTTGGATCAGTCGTTACGCAGAAAAAGACGATGTTCGTAATGGGGTGACCGGCTCCAGTACGACAGATACTTCAACATCTGAAAGCTCTACGGAAACCTCAACTACACAAAGTGCCGAAAACAAGTCACCTGCAAATAATGACAATAACAAAAAAGAAGATAAAGGCGGCTTCCTACCAAAAACCGGTGAAGAAAGACGCACCTGGCTGACTGTAGCCGGTGTGATTATCTTAGCGCTGATCGCGTTTATCATGGTTCGCCGAAATCGTAAAAAATAGGAAAAAAAATCAGTGAGCGAAGAATTTCTCGCTCACTGATCTTTTTTTATTTATTCTTTTCTTGATAGGCTTGCCAATCGGCTTCAAATTGGGCAATGCCATTAGTAGTAAGAGGATGACTCCATAATTTAGGGAACAGATTTCCTGGAATCGTCGCAATGTCCGAACCTGCTAAAGCCGCTTCTTCGACGTGTCCTAGATTTCGTACACTGGCTGCGATGATCTCCGTATCAAAGTCGTAAATATCAAAAATTTCTCTTAAATCACACACCAGTTGAATGCCGTCAGAAGCAATATCATCCAGACGTCCTAAGAAAGGACTGACGTAGGTGGCTCCAGCCTTAGCCGCCATCAACCCCTGTGCCGCAGAAAAGATCAGGGTGACATTGGTTTTGATGCCTTCTTGCGAGATCGTATGAACAGCCTTTAGCCCTGCTTCGGTCATGGGAATCTTCACAACGATATTCTCCGCCCATTGATGGATCTCCCGAGCTTCGCTAATCATGCCCTCGCTGTCTAACGAAGTGACTTCCGCGCTGACCGGTCCATCAACTAATTCGCAAATCTCTTTGATGACCGTTTCGAAATCCTTCCCTTCTTTTGCAATGATTGTGGGATTTGTCGTGACACCGTCTACCAATCCTAGCTGATTGATTCGTTCGATCTCTTCAACATTCGCTGTGTCTAGAAAAAATTTCATGTTTTCCTCCTATTTAATAGCTTGTTCCACTGCAACATCATTTGCCATTCCGCCGACGTTCCTTCTCTTCAAGTATACTCACTCCCCTCAACCACTTCAACAACAGCCCGAACCTTTGTGACAGTTTTGTTAGTCGCAGATAGGTCCCTCGCCCGATTTTTGGCGCATGAATCCTTGATAAGCTAAATGTATCAAATTTGAAAGGACGATCAATCGATTTATGATCAAAAAAATACTTGGAGTTATCATCGGAATTTTCATCTTGCTATTTGGAGCGATGCTTTATTCCAAAAATTCATCCAGTGAGGTTGCAGGTACCCTTGACCAGCTGAATCCTTTAGTTCCTAAAAGTGAAATTTATGTAAAAACAACGAAACCACAGTCAGTCAATGGCTACGGAACAGCAAACTACCAGCAAATCGCTGCTGATGAAAATGGAAAAACACGGACGATCCAATTTAACGGAATCACTGAACTTAAGACTGATCGCTATTTAAAACTATCCAATAAAGGGGCTCATATTGAAACCTATGAAGAAGTTCGCCGTGATCAAGTGCCTGAAAAAGCGTTAAAAAAAATTGATCCAAGACAAAAAATGCAGGAATGATTGAAATCATTCCTGCATTTTTTTAATTTTTATCGTAAGCCTCTAAAGCAGCTGGCAAAGCATTCAGTACTTCATTTCCCACAGCTGGTAAACCGACCATGATTGTGCTGATCACTTCCTCACGAGTAGCTCCGGCTTTCTTGGCTAGCATGACATGAAATGGTAATCCGCTTGTTTTCCCAGTTGCGGCTAAAACGGCAAGATAGGTCAAGTGCTGGGTCTTATCGTCTAACACACTGATTTCTCCCCACGAATGGATCATTTCGTTGAAGGCTTTTTGATACTCTGGTGCTTCTTTCGCAAATGTTTCAAAAGAATTGCTTATAGTCATCTGGATACACTCCCTTTTTTTCCATAAGTGTATCAGATTAGCAATACTTTAGGCTAGATCATCGCGCAGTGCTTCGATAATATTCTCCTTTTTTATTTTATCGACTGCATAGAGCATTGTGATCACTACGATTAGAAAGACACCTAGGATGCTGATCAACAAACTACTCCATGGAAAATGAAACGCAATTTCTGCCCCACCCTTTGTCATGCCTTGGTAAATCAGCCATGAAATGATGCCGGCGGCTGGAACGCCCAATAGAAGCGAGCGCGAACCATAAAAGATACATTCAAAGATCATCATTTTGTTGAAATCTCGATCCGTCATCCCAACCGAGCGCAGCATTGCCAGCTCTCTTCTTCGCAATTTGATATTGGTTGAAATCGTGTTGAGGACATTTGCGATCGCGATCAGTGAGATCATCGCAACAAAGACATAACTGAAGATATTGACGACAAAAATAGTATTGCGATTTTGTTCAAAAATCTCATTGACGTTATACAAATCATATTGTGCCGTGATCCCTTCCTGTTCGATGATTTTTTTCATTTCTGCGGTTGAACGAGCGGCGTTTTTCGACAGAAAGGTCAAGCCGATATCCTGATTTATACCAGTTAACGAAAATTTATCCTTCATTTGATAAGGTGCCACTACCATGAAAACATAGGGTGTCTTTTCAGCCGGCTGTCTAGGTAACGTATCCATCGGATAAGTGTCCGCAAATTTTACCTTGATTTTTTTCTGCTGATCCCAAGCAGGTTTTCCAGCGATTTCTGGCGCAGCCGTCAGAGTCAGTTCATCTTTGGCGAACAAATCGATCAGCTCAGTTTTCCCTTTCCCTTTGTCTATCCTCCGTTTTGCGACAGCGATTACTTTGCCGTCTTCACCTGTGTACTCTTTGGGAGACAGGTCCATGCTTTGAATGAATTTCAAGTATTCCTCGTCTTCGATGAACTGGACATCGAGAGACAGTTGGTTTTGTTTATTGGTTGGCTCCACCTGTTCTCGATAACGACTAGAAAAATCACTGGATTTCACTTGGCTAGTATATTGCACGATCGCTTGATAGTAGCTGCTGGTAATTCCTTCAACTTTTTGGAATTTCTCGTAGAGGCGGAACAATTCATCCTCCGACAGTTCCGAGCTGGAAAACACAATATCATAATCCGTATCTACCACCGATTGTTTAGCTATTTCCTGTAAACAGCTGCCGAAAGCTCGCGCTGACACAAATAATACAACACTCAGCGCCAACGATAGAATAATCGTCCGATATCGTTTCTTATTGCGTTTAAAATTTTTTAGCGCCAACATCCCTTCCAAGCCATATATCCGTTCCGAGAGGTTGGTCGTTTTGACGTCTTTAGAAGAAACTTTTATTTCATTCGATTGACGAATACTTTCCATTACTGGTGTATTGGCCGCTTTTCTTGCGGGAATCGAAGCTGAGATCACTATTGTAATCAAGCTAACTGCCGCTGCTGCCAATAGGATAGGAACAGACAAAGTTAAGTCTAGTGAGTTATTGCTATAGAGAAGATTGTTGAAATTTTTGGCAACAAGAGTAATAACAATTTTTATGCTGCTGATTCCTAATAGAATCCCGAATGGAATGCCAACGATTCCGATGCACAGACCTTCAAACAGAACAGAATTTCTTAGCTGCTTCGGTGTTGCTCCAACCGATGCTAGGATGCCAAACTGCTGCATCCGTTCGTTCAGCGAAATTGTAAAGGAGTTGTAGATCAAGAAGACAGAGCCCAGCATAATCAATGCAACTAAGATAGTCCCAATGGAGTACAGCAGCAGATTAAACACTGTATCATCGGATACTCCCATAAAGCGCAGGACCTCGTCATTCAAGGTATAAGACTGATTTATTTCCGTATTATCGGCATAAGAACGGGCTTTTCTCGGATTTTTAAGCGTGACAAAGACACTGAGATTCTTTTGCTTCTCAGCTTTATCGGCAAGTGTAATCACGGTATAACCAGGTGCGCTCTTTTCTTCAAAGCCAGGACGTTCGCAGATACCGACTATTTTGTAGCTTCTGGATTCTCTCAAAGACAATGATTCTAGCTCTTTTTGTGAATCGTCACAGTCATCGTGCTGGTTCAGACGCTTATTTCCTTTCATGCGATCGCCAATCGTTAATGAAAGAGTCTTCCCAATTGCATATTTCACTCCGCCGTTCGCCGCAACATGCGCTGGAATAACAACTTCCTGACTGCTTTTCGGCAGCCTACCGGATAGCATTTTTACTGGCAAGGTATCAAATGTATTTTGATTAAAGCCTGCGACAAACAGATAAGGCTTATTGGGATTTTTTCCACCAGTTAACTCGCCATATCCAATATCCTCATACTCAGCGGTTTTTAGAACATCTTTATTCTGCGCCTGCTTTTTAGCAAAGTCAGAGCTGACGTCTAAAAATTCAACATGCCAATCGCCATATTTTCGCTCCGCGCCCCTCACCATGTAATCTTGCAACGAGATAGCAAAGGTGGCGACCGCGGTGATCATGGCAGTCGACAAAATGACGCCGATAATCGTGACTAGTGTTCGTGTACGGTTTTTTTTCATATTTTGCAACGTGACTTTATGGAAGATGTTCATGATTGCACCATCCTCTCATCGCGGGTCACGCGTCCATCGGAAATGCCGATGATTCGATCTGCCTGCAGTGCAATCTCTTCATCATGAGTCACAACAATTAAGGTTTGACCATACTTGCGATTGCTCATTTTTAACAGC
Source organism: Enterococcus sp. GPZ-007 (assembly GCF_059374735.1). Lineage (NCBI taxonomy): Bacteria > Bacillati > Bacillota > Bacilli > Lactobacillales > Enterococcaceae > Enterococcus > Enterococcus sp. GPZ-007. The sequence goes on from NZ_JCAFYN010000055.1 coordinate 5,503, forward strand.
TTGATGATTTCGTGCCCATTTTTGCTATCTAAGCTCCCTGTTGGTTCATCCGCCAGCAAGACTGCTGGAGCATTCATCAGCGCCCGTCCCACTGAGACCCGTTGCTGCTGTCCGCCGGATAACTGATTCGGCAAATGATCTTTTCGCTGACTTAACCCTAAGAGCGCCAACAATTCGGTAAGTCGTTCTTGATTGACCTTGCGCTTATCCATCAAAACCGGCAGTGTGATATTCTCTACCACATTTAATGTCGGAATCAAATTATGAAATTGATAGATTAGACCAACTTGTCGCCGACGAAAAATCGCCAGCTTTTCATTATTTTGCGCATACACATCTTGTCCATCCAAAAAAACTTTCCCGCTGGTAGGCACATCCACACCGCCGATCATATGCAACAGCGTTGATTTTCCCGAACCAGATGTGCCAATAATCGCTGTAAACTCCCCCTTTTCAATCGTCAATGACACATCATTCAATGCAACGACCTTGTTCTCACCTTTTCCATAAACCTTACTAAGATGTTCGATTTTCAACAGCTCCATTATATGAGCCCCCTTCCTCATGGTTCACCTATATAATAGAAGCTTCACCTTTCAGCTTGGTGACTTCTAAGTGAGAGATTCGTCACTTTGGAAAACGAATAACAAATAATGCTCCTCCAGCTGGATGATTTTTCGCCACAATCGTACCGTTTTGACGTTGAATAATCGACTGGCACAACGACATTCCGATCCCGAATCCGTTCGCGCTTCCAGTTTTCCCACGATAAAAACGATCAAATAAGTGATGCAAATCAGCTACTTCAAAGCCTTTACCACTGTCGTGAATCGTAATTTCGGTAAATAATGGATTGTTCCTTCCGTTGATTTCAACCGTTCCCTGTTTGCCAATGCTTTCAATACAGTTTTTTAGAATATTTTGCAGGGCTTCCGATAGCCAAATCTCGTCACCTTGGATTGTACTCTCTGGCGCAATAGACGTTACTACCTGAATCTCATGCAAATCAAGCGGTACTAAAAATGGGCGCAAAGAAGTTTCTACTAACTCGGCCACGTTAACTGACGCATTTTGAAACTCTACAACATCCGCGTCTAAGCGCGAAATCTTTAATAACGCTGTAATCAAGCCGTCCATCCGTAAAAGTAACGCTTCGATTTCTCGCAGATTCATTTTCCGTTCTTTTTCATCAGTGCTTTCCGCTGCCAAAGACAAAAGAAGGTTGACTGAGGTTAAAGGAGTGCGCAGTTGATGAGCGATATCCGCTAACGAATCCGCTAAGTTTTCCTTTTCTTTTTTAAGGGCTGCATTCTGTTCACGAATCCGCAGTGTCATTTTGGCGACCTCACTTTGCAGGATCGAAAGCTCCCCTTCATCCAACTCTTCGATAAATAAATGATCTTCGTTGTGCAGGATCAAATCAATCTGATCAGAAATTTGCGCGATTTTCTGATAACGGGCTTTTGTGGCAGCATAAAATAAACCACCAAAAATAAGCGCAGTAAATAAGACCAGCATCCCAGCGGCCGTATTTTGACTGAAACCAAACACAGCCAAAATGACTGTGATCACTGCAAACACCAAAGCGAACCTGCGAAATTCCTGATTTCTAAACATTGCTGCCTCCTAAGCGATACCCCATTCCGCGAACGGTCAGAATGATTTGAGGATTTGTCGGCTCATTCTCGATCTTTCCGCGCAAGCGTTTGATATAAACGGTCAAGGTATTGTCATTCACAAATTCGCCTGCCGCGTCCCAGATTTCATCTAGCAATCGTTCACGTGTGATGATGATTTTCGGATTATTTACGAATACCAGCAGCAGACGATATTCTAAAGCCGATAGAAAAACTTCATTGCCATTTTTTCGCACGATACCGCTGGTAATGTCGACAGTAATCCCAGCAACCTCAAATATTGCCTGTCCCTGCCCATGTTTTCGCAACGCATTTTTTATTCGCGCCAATAATTCCCGTGATCGAAATGGTTTCGTGATATAATCATCAGCTCCCATGTTCAAGCCCGTCACTACACTCGCCTCATCACCAGAAGCCGTCAAAAAAATAACCGGAATCGTTTGATCAGCCTTTATTTCCGTACAGACCGTGAAGCCATTGCCATCAGGAAGAGAAATATCCACCAAAGCAATATCAAAACGATTTTCTGACAGAAGCATCAGAGCTTCACTCTTACTTGCGGCGTGGATCACAGTAAACCCCTCAGACTGGAGTAAAATGATTAAATTTTTCGCGATCACTTGGTCATCTTCCACTAAAAATAGCTGTGTCATCGTAACGTTCCCTTCCTGACTATCTATAATTAAAAGCATCCTTGTCGTTTCTTTCATTTTACCTTAAATAATCGATGCAAAATAGAAACCTGTTATTATTTTTGTCTTTTCACTGAATTCCTTTAAGTAGCACGATCATTCTGTACGTCGTTGATCTATTTCTTATTTGCCATCTGCTTCTTCATTACTTTTTCAGAAAGCATCCGGAGAATCACCTAACTGGCTTATGGTCTAAGCTGATTATTAACTCCACCGGAATCATTGCTGGAATACTTTTATTTTTGTTGTTGATCGCGCAATAAAAAGGATTCATTTCCAATCGTCTTTTCTTAAACAATCAAAATAGCTATAGAACTTTACTCATTTTGACCCTATTTTCTGCTTTTTCGAAAATACGCCTAAAGTCCTATAGTCCCTCTATACTATGTAATGTATAGTATAACGTATAGAGAGGTGTTGCTGATGGAAAGTCAATTAAAAAAAGGTTTGATTGAGTATTGTGTTTTGGCCTCATTAGTGGACATTGATTCCTACGGCTATCAAATCGTGAAAGAAATCCATCCACATCTTGAGATTACCGAATCAACACTATATCCAATCTTAAAAAGATTAGAGACAAATAATAAGGTCTCTACCTATTCAAAGGTTCACAATGGACGTCTGAGAAAGTACTACCATTTAACAGATCAAGGATTTGCCAGTATTCAGAAATTTTTACAGGAATGGAACGACGTAGAAGCAGTTCACTATTACATTAAAAGGAGTGTCGAAGAATGAATCGAGTGGAATTTATTAAGGAACTAAGCAATTATTTAGCTTATGAAGTCAGACCTAGCGAAGTCCATCGCTTGATTGAATATTACGATGAAATGATTTTAGATTTGATGGAGGATGGCTATTCTGAACGAGCTGCCGTCAAGAAATTAGGGGATCCCAAGCAATTAGCCTATGAAGCGGCTGGTATCCCAACGGAAGTTAGGGTTCCCCGTCGGTTTAACTGGCTTTGGATCACTCTGTTGATTCTCGGTTTTCCATTGTGGGGCAGTTTAGCACTCGCAGTATTTTTTGTTCTTTTAAGTATTGATATCGTAATCTGGTGTATTCCATTCACTGGTGCTTGCTTAGCTGCCGGAACGATCATCGGCGGTGTAGCCGCAGCGTTCACCAGCCCATTTGTTCTATTCAATTCAGTCTTTATGGGTGTTACTCAACTTGGTGCAGGGATGTTCCTGTTCGGGTTTGGTCTATTATGCATGTGGCTGACATACAAGTTCAGCGCAGTCTTCATGAATATGCACCGCAGCTTAATGCGAATCATTCGCCGCAACATTTTCCAAAGAAAGGTGGTTCAAGTATGAAATCCAAACTTTTATTGCCAAAAGTAGCTACGTATTTGATCGGGGCTGGAATCTTATTGATGATGCTAGGCTATGCGTTATCCGGATTCTCTACTGATCGTTATCGAATGGATTATGAAGACCGTCATTGGTACAATGTCGTAGGGTTTTATATTGATTAGATACAAGGAATCTTTTTCGTAGAAACGAAGAGGATTCCTTTTTTTAGTTTCTGACCAAGTTATTTTCTACTATTTATGCTTCGGATCATCTTGTCTGCATCGATCGCTCCAGATATCATGCTAGCTATAATCCTTTGCTCTCTCCAATTTTTCATACTCCTAACACCAACCCCTTTTCATCCTTGAATGAGCTATTTTATTCAACAAAATCATGCTACACTAGCAATAAGAAACAAAGCTAAAGAGGTGAAGGTTATGGAAAAAATCAAACTAGTCCAACCCGGAAAAAGTCATGAAGCCGCAGTCAAGGACTACACAGAAGAGCATTTTTCTGTCGGTGAAGATTCGCTACACGGTTCGTCATTGCTGACAGAAATGGAGAGCTACAGTGCATGGCTGGCACATCTGTCCAAAGAATCCGATAGAGCAACAGTCGCTCCTGATTGGGTGGTTTCTACTACCTTGATCGCTCTGCGGGATAGCGATCAAAAGGTCATCGGAACGATCAATATTCGCCACGAATTGAATGAGTTTTTGCGTGAATTTGGAGGTCATATCGGTTTTGGTGTACGCCCTAGTGAACGCGGGAAAGGCTACGCAACAGAGATTCTGCGTTTAGGACTAGACTATTGCAGAATGCTTGGATTGGAAAAAGTGATGGTAGCCTGCTACAAAGAAAATATTCCTTCAGCCAAAACGATTCTAAAAAACGGCGGAATTTTAGAAAAAGAATTTATCCATGATGATAGAAAAGAAGTTCAAGTTTATTGGATCAATTTATAAGCCGTTCCCCTTAAAATCAATAGGCACCTGTTGAATGTGATGATAAAATAGGGATAGAAAAGAAGTCTGAGAAAGGACGTGATGCCCATGAGCGCTACGCTGAAGAAACATGATTACTCATTTCGCAGGCTTCAGCAGGCTAATTTTCATGATATGACCTTTGAGCAAGTGGATTTTTCGAATGCGGATCTGACTGGGGCGAACTTTAGCAATTGTTTATGTATTGATTGTGACTTTTCAGAGGCGATTCTTAGAGATACGGATTTACAAGGAACTGATTTTCAAAACTGCAGCCTGCGTGACGCAGATATCTCTGGCGCAAATCTTTTCTTCGCGATGCTGGAGCATGCCGATTTGACGGATATTATCCACGATGAGCGAACCCAGTTTTTTGATTTGTATTGCCCGGCAGAAGGTCCTTTTATCGGCTATAAAAAGTGCTTTGATTTTCGAATCGTTCAACTGCTGATCCCAGCTGATGCGCGCAGAACTTCTGCAACAAACACTTGCTGCCGATGTGATAAAGCTAAAGTACTGACTATTAAAGATATGTATACAAACGAAGACTATGACGAAGCCGTTTCATATGTTGATGGGAATTTTGTCTATCGTGTAGGTGAATATGTGGAGGCAGAGAATTTCAATCCCAATCGCTGGGCTGATTCTACTGGCGGGATTCATTTCTGGCTGACCCGAAAGGAAGCTGAGGGATATATGTAAATAAAGGAACCTGACCCCTACTTTACTTAAAGTAGAGATTGGATTCCTTTATTTTTATTCCTTTTTATCCTGAAATAGGTCCAGCGTTAGTCCTTTGATATCCGTTAAACGCAGGAGATTTCTCAGCGATTCATAGTCATCGTATTGTTTCTTCTTCTCTTCATTCAACTTATAAGCGGTCACGATACCCGACATTACCGGAGCATCGAACATTTTTGCCGCGACTGTCCGATAGATACCATCTTCCTGAAGAATGTAGCAATCATCATCCTGATAATGGTTGAACTTGATGGGATGATCTCCCTCAAGATTGATCTTTCCAGCATAAAATGCTTGTTGGGAGGCTAGCCCGTTCTCCTCCAGAGAGCGTAAGTTCTCTTCAAGCTTAGTAGTTTCTCGATCGTCCTCAGCTGCACCCATAAAAAGGTCATAAACAGATTTTCCTGCGATCGTCTGATTGGTTTTTACTGCAACAATTTTCTGAACGGGGATGTCTATCCGTGGGCGCTCGCTATCTTCTATCTTGTCATAATAAGACTCTAGATGTGTATCTTGAAAAATATTTCTTTTTTGCAGTTGGATATGATCCAAACTGATCCCAGCCTTTGTCATACTATCGATTGCTTTCTTTTCAACATCTGTATTCATTATAAGCCCCCTTCAACCAATATTTTTCTCAAATGAAAAATATATCCTTCATATCAGAATATCCTCAAAAAGGAATTCTGAAAAAAGACAGACACCTGCAATGTAGACTGCAGGTGTTGGTTTGACCGATTATTTGATTCTTCACACCAAGTTTCGACAGCTATTCCAATCGATGGCTGTTTATTCGATGTCTTTTTCTTAAATCGTTTTATACAACACCTTGTTTTTCTAAATCCATATACATCAGCATTTCACTCAATCTCTTAGAAGTCAGATTTCTTACTTCGCGTGGCACAAACTGATGGATCTCATCCTCATTGTAGCCAATCTGCATTCTCATCTCATCCATCACGATCGGACGTTTCAACAAGCCGGGATTCTCTTCGATGATTTGAACTAACTCATTCAGTGACAAATCATTAAAGTTGCACGTAAATTTATTATAGACCTTTGAACGGGTCGCGATGATTTCCTCAGTGCCTGTTTCTGTCATTGCAAGAATCTCTTTCAATTCCCTTTTTGTAAGAGGATCAGTAATAATGTTCCTTTCTTCAAAATCTAGTCCTTGTTCTTCTAGCCATGCTTTTGCTTTCCTGCACGAATTACAACTAGCCGAGCCATATAATTTGATCATTTTGATTAACACCTTTCTGTAAAGTCTTTTAATATACTCTGTTATTCTACACCTAATACGTTACAGCACTTGCCACCCTTTGTTAATCTAATTTTTAAAAAGTATCAAAAAACAGTATTTAAAACATGTGAAAACAACCTCTTTTTATAACAATATTGAAATTGAGAATAAATGAATAAGTTGTTAAAACGTTGATAAATCAGTATTTATTATTTGAAAAAGGAATGTTTCATAACTGCCAGATACGATGCTCATGAGATTGACTCAAATATTTCCCCGAGAAGTAAAAATATGATTATCTAACTAAAATTATCTTTTTAAGTCATAATCAATCGAATATTTTAATGATTTTTTGTTTTAAATTTGAACTTGTCAAAAAATCCATATAAATTATTATGAGGGTTTCCATGTTTCCTACATAGCAAGCACTAAGAAAGCTTCTGTATAAGAAGCCTCTCCTATAAAAGCGAAGTTAATAAGCGCTTGCTTTTCCTCTCGAAGCTAGTAAACTGAAGATGAGCATAAAAACACATGGCGGTTGGTAGTCCGCCGCATGAAAATGTCAGTAACCTGCCCTCCCTGGGTTGTCCATTGCTTGAGAATAAAATCAGGGGAGGTGTCATCATGAAGTTGACGATCTACTTCGATGGCAGTTTTTGGTGTGGTTTGATTGAAGCTGAAACAGACGGCCATTATCAAGCGATTCGCCATGTTTTTGGAGCGGAGCCAAAAGATCCAGACGTGCGGGACTTTATTTTCCAACGTTTGCCGCACTTACTAGAGCAGTCCGGTTCCGTAATCGTTGAGCAAAAGTCTGAAAAGAAATTGAATCCGAAACGTATGCAGCGATTAATTAATCGTGAAAAACGTCAGCCGGTCGTTTCTACAAAGGCTCAGCTTGCTATCAGCGAAATCCGTAATCAAGCAAAAGCAGTGAACAAATCGCAGAAGCGCCAAAGAAAAGCCGAGTATGCTGAAGCACGTTTTCAACAGAAGCAAGCCAAGAAACGTGAAAAGCATAAAGGACATTAAGAAAGAAGCAGCCCGATCTAAATAGATCTGAGCTGCTTCTTTTACTTCCCTGCTATTCTTCTTTATTATTAGCTGGCAAAGACTGCATCAGGGCATAAAAGTACTCAGCCTCACCAGTGTTGAAATAGTTATACCATGCATCTAATGTATTTAATTCAAAGACATCTAGCTGCTCAATAATTTGTTTTGCCCATAACAAACCGGCCGGAGAGCTGGCAGTGATCAGGTTATCTTTCGCAACCGACGGCTCGTCTACATAAAAGCTCTGACCCTTGTAACTAGGAGCGATCATGTCCAGAAATCCTGGTCCATTGCTCGTATGTGTCCGCTCATCCAATAATCCAGCATTAGCAAGGGCAGCAGTCGCTCCACAGATCGCCCCCACCTTGGCACCTGAAGAAAGAAACGCACTAGCTTTTTCGATGACCGCGCCATGCTTTGGATCGTTCCATGTATCTGCTCCTGGCAACAACAACATATTTGCTTCACTCACCACGATGTCATCGATGACACAATCAGGAATAATCGTCATCCCGCCCATAGTTGTAATCGGGTCTTTCGAATAGCTTACCGTTTTAAGCGTTACTTGTTGAGCTCCCTGTTTGAAAAATCGGCCTGAATTCAGCTCCGCTGTCAGGTGTCCCAATTCCCAGTCAGCTAACGTATCCATCACATAAACATAAATTGTGTTCATAATTTCCTCCTCGTTTTAAAGTAATCGTTTTTTCAAGAAAAAGTTAGGTTGATACGAATGCCGTATGTCATTCAATAACTTTCTATATACACAGTATACGTGACAATCGTTGACAACAGTATGTCAACAATCTAAACTAAAAATAAGAAAATTTGGAAGGTTGTTCACTTATGAAGATGGACCGGATGCTCAGCATCATAATGCTGCTGCTAGATAAAAAAAGAGTCAGTGCACAAGAACTGGCAGATAAATTTGAAGTTTCCTCTCGCACGATCTACCGCGATATCGACACCATCAATATGGCTGGCATTCCTATCCACTCAACTTCAGGCGTCGGAGGCGGCTTTGAGATTATGGAAAATTACAAGGTCGATCAGAAAGTCTTTTCGTCCGCCGATCTTTCCGCTATCATGCTGGGGCTTTCTAGCCTATCCGACATGATGCAGGGAAATGAACTGACAAATGCCTTAGCCAAAGTCAAAAGCTTTATTCCTGCAGATCAGGCGAAAGACATTGAGGTAAAATCAAATCAGCTGTCGATTGATCTAAGTCCTTGGATTGGCAATAAAAATATCCAGCCTTATTTAGAAATAATCAAAGCCGCCATGCAGGATAATAGGCTGCTTTCATTCGAGTACTCCGACACTCACGGAAACAAGACCACAAGAACAGCTGAGCCTTACCAGCTTGTATTGAAAAACAGCCATTGGTATTGGCAGGGCTATTGTCTGATTAGAAAAGACTTTCGCCTATTCAAAGTTGTGCGCATGACAAATCTGCGGATGCAAGAGGAATCATTTACAGCGCGAGACTATCAAAAACCACAGCTGGACTTCAATGATATTTTGGAAACAATCCAAATAATTATCAAGCTTCGCATTCACAACACCGTGATGGATCAAGTGCTAGATTATTGTGCCTATGAGAATTTCACTCCAGATGGTGCTGATCATTATATCGTTAACTTCCCATTCATTGAGAACGAGTACTGCTACAATATTCTTTTCAGCTTCGGAAAACATTGCGAGTGTTTAGAGCCTTCACATATTCGAGCAGAGATGAAGCGTAGAGTACAGGATATCGCTGCAGTATACGAGAACTAAATGAACAGAACTTGTCTATCTGCTTCATATAATAATTCAATAAAATGAAGCAGGTTGTTAAGAAGCTAGAACTCTTAACAACCTGCTTTTCATTGCCCAAACTTGCGTATCATTTTGATTTTATTGTTTTTCTCTGAACTCGGTCGTTTATTCAGTTCTGATGATGTTATCGAATACTGGACCTTAATCTGATCACTAACAAAGTAATTATCGATTCCCTGTGGAAGTCGCCAATTTACACTGACACATCCTGGTCTGCGATAGTAGTCATCACTCTCATAATTCTCGTACAGGACAAACCACGGAACCAAGGATGTTCCCTTGCCATTTTCATCCATATACCGATCATTGGTATCAAAGCGAATGATGTCACCAGAGTCATCAAAGGTAAATTGACCTTTGGCGCTTACACCGTTCCATGTGATTGTTCCCTCAATCCTGCGGGAATCAATCGTTTTCCATTCTATGTACTCTTGCAAAAACAAGCTGGGCATAAAAACAGCATCAGCCAGTGCCGTGATCAATTGTCCTTGATCCATCTCTGGACCAGTCGAATTGAACAATTGAAAATGCTTGGCAATCACCCCAATCATTGCCCCGCGCCCATCTTTCACACTATCCCTCACATGAACAGGCAAGCCATACATCCTTGCTTTCAAAAAAGCATAGCGATCGGGGCGGTCGACAAAATTCACTTGGCAAAAAGCAATCCGAATCGGATCTTTATCCGCAGCCATCCGAAACTTTGTATTTTCAAATTGAACATACATGTTGCACATCATCGGCTGATTGACGTAGCCGTTCTTCTTCAGATATTTCCTGAGAAGTTGCGGCAGTTGAGCCACGGCTTCTTCCGTAATTAACTGTGGTTTCGCAGAAGATTGTTCATGCTGAAATGAATCTTCGACATCTGTCAGATAGTTCCTCCAAGCAGGCCCGCCTGGGATAAGCAGATAAATGATCACTAATACTAAAACAATAGCTAATCCCCATAAAAACAGCATGGTCATCCTTCCTTTCATGAATAATCTTGTTCCTACTTCTTACTATACACGAAACTTCGACAACAGCCATCCGCCCAAAGGCTTAAAAATAAATAATAGTAATTCTCAATTACTAATTCAAGTGTATTATTACAGGAAGAATGCAAGAAAACATGCATCTGATCACTTGATAAATTTTGACACTAAGTCTATGATTGCTAGCAGTTTTGCCTGCCTTTCAAAAATCTCCTTCATAACACAAAAACAGGCAAACCGTTAGTAGGCTAGCCTGCTCGACAATTAGTTTCATTTTTGACAAAAAGCGATGATTCTCTCCATCATTGGTTCATAAGCGGCTCGATTCAATGCCTCTGTTCCGCCTAAGATCAACTGATCTGTCTGAACAACTCCGCCAATTGAATGGCCGACCCCCGGATAAACGATTGCTTCGGTATTTTCAACGGGTCGATGCGCTTGGATATCCTTCACCATTTGATCCGAAGGCCAGAGCTGATCATCGCCGCCAGCGATCAAGAGCAGTTCTCCAGAAAATTTTTCGATTTTTTATTCGGGCTTCCTCGCTATTTTCGTCCAGCTTGATACACAGCTCATATATTTTTCGAAAAGAAACCGGCTTCTCCCACAACGTTCGAAAAAGGTAATGTAGAAATGCTCGAATAGTCGCTAAACTCCATCGCTTTTTCACTCTTTCAAGCGAAAGATACGGTACTTCCTGACCTTTTTTAGTTCATGAAGAGCCCTCTTCCTCCATTGTTCCTAACCCGTAAAACACATGACTACTAGGAACAATCCCAACAATTTTATCGATGCAATGGCCGTATTCACTTCCTAACACTAAAGCAAGCTCTGCACCCTTAGACTCTCCTAAGACGATTATCTCGTTTGCATCCGCGAAATTTTTTGTGACATACGCGTGAGCAGCTTCAAAAATCTCGATTGGAACTTGCTTTAGTTCTCGCGGCAAATTTGGTTTTCCGAAAAAGAACAACGCCAGCACTTCAAAGCTTTGACCTGCCAACTCTTCAGCCTTTTGATAATTACAGCCGCCCTCTGAACCGCCAAAAACGATAACTGTTCCTACAGACGTTCCTTGTTTCATTCTCAAGGAATAGCCTTGCAAGATTCCTTGATCCACTTTGTTTACCAACAAATCCTTCGTTGCCAACAGCACTTTCCCCCTATACTCCGTTATAAAACGTTCTCACTTCTTTTATTCTATCATCTAATCAGGTCGATACCCCAAAATAAATGAACGCTTTTGCAAAGATCCAGAGCACTTAACTTTTAAACCCAAAAGCAGTGTTGCACTTGTTTCGATCCTGATTGATTTTTCGTTGAAAAACAGCCAAATCATAATAGCGATCCTAACTATCACTAAATAGCTTTGAATTATTTCGGTAACCTGATAAAATAATCAATGAAGAATTCGACCGTTATCTCTTTAAATGAATAGGAGCTTTAAACAATGGATGAAAAAGAACTAAATATTGTATTAACGCAAAAATACTTGGAATTAAATAGCTTATTCATGCAATTCTTCCGTGAAAACTCCCGTGGACCCTTCAAATTTGAAAACCGCAATCGTGGACAAGGACAAATTTTAGCGATCATTCGGGAACATGGGACGATCACCCAAAAGGAGCTAGTCAGCCGATTAGATATGCGTCCGCAATCCGCCTCTGAAATGATCCGAAAGCTGGAAAAAAAGGAATATATCACCCGCGAAAAATCAGAAGAAGACAAACGGGTGATGAACATCCACCTTACTGTCCGCGGTAAAATAGCTGCGCAGCAAAGTGATGATTTCCAACCAGTTGTATTGGAAGCCTTGACTTTGGAAGAAAAAGAACAGTTTGATCACATTATGACGAAATTAATTAATGAAATTGAACCGCAAATCAAGCACCGCCCGCGGAATCGCTGGGGACGCCAATAAAAAGGCCTAAGAGAAGAATAATTCTCTTAGGCCTTTTTTAATGGATTAACTTTTCCGTTCTCTGATTTTCTTAGTAAGAAAGCCGATCACGAATACGGATAAAATCTTGAAGATCAACGATCGAACCGCACTATCTTTTTTTGCTGCATTCTTTTTGCTCATTTTATGAGGTCGACCATGATTTCTGGGATTATCCCAAGTATTTTTCAATAAATGTACCATTATTTGTAAGCCTCCTATAGTTTTCTTTTATTAAGGTTCAATTAGCCTAATTTTCTGGTTGAAGACAGTTTTGCTGGGCACTTTTCATCCTCATCAGGAAACGCCGTTAATTCCTCGTATTCCTCATAATATTTTTTCAGTGCTGATTTAAATTCTGGACTCCATGGCTTGACATGTCCTGAATAGTGAATAATCATCGGATCTCTGCGGGTTTCAAAGTACTCTTTTTCACCCTCAGGATCGGGATGTTCCACTTCCCGCTTCATGATATAGCTTTGGGCATTCCATTTTGGATGAAGCTGCAACCAATGGTCGTGCAAGATTGCATTCAAGGCATCCTGGTCATGGAATTTCAGCTTCTCAGGATTGTCATGAATATATCGCAATACACGATTCGTCACATCCTCTGCCAGCCATTTCTTCATATTGATCAGCATAAAGCCGGAATTGAAGTATTTCGTCGAATCACAAACGATATCCATTTTTTCCAGTCGATGATGGAAACCGGCATCCTCTACCGCCGCCAGTGTGTAGCCTGTCAAATCAATCCGCCATAATTCAGAGATGTCGCCTAAAGCGATCGTGTCACAATCCAAATAGAGAATTCGTTCAAGGTCTTGATCGCGGAACAATTCCGGGATGGCGATCCGGTAATAGGCTGTTTCTGGGATTCGGTCGCTTTCCACCGCGTCCGAGAAATATTTCTTATCAATTGTTAAAAAATGCAGCATTGCATCGTATTCTTTCAACGTTTCACGCATCAAGCGTTTGTTCGCGATACTGATTTCATCATCGATCACATAGAAATCAAAGGTCTTGGTTGAGCGATCCGTATTCTCTAAAACAGAGACAAATAGTGCTGAGACGTGCTCAGCAAATCCATCATTACTGCTGGAAACGATCGTTATCTTGTCATTTTTCATTTTACATTCACCGTTTTCATAAATATACTTTTGTTCAATAGCTCCATATACATCTTCTGGTATGGGTGTCCTTCCAAGGTGTTCCAAGGCTTGTCATGGCCGGTAAAGTGGATCACCGCGGGATTTTTTCGCCCTTCCCGATACTTTTCATCGTACTCCTTTGTTGGGGCTGGATGTTTATCAAAGATTAGTGACGACTGCATATTCCAGCGTGGATGAAATGGCTGCCAATGCTCGTATAGAACGGCATTCAACGCATCTTGATCATGGTAAATGATCTTATCTCCATTACTTTCTAGATAATCAATCGTCTTTTCCGTAATATGCTGCTGATTCCAACGATCAACATCAATCACCATCACCCCTGAATTGAAATAGTAATCATCAGATTCAACGCCAAGACGTTCCAATGCTTTTGTCTGTCCGGGGTCGATGATAGCACCGATCGTATTCCCAGCTAAATCCTGTTGATAAAGCTTTTGAATATCATCTAAAATTAATGTATCTGAATCAATGTATAGAATTTTTCGAAAATTCTTTTTTTCCAGAATTTTTGGCATTGAGATTCTAAAGTAAGCAGTCGTCGTAATATGGTCGCTGACTAGAAAATCTTCATAGATTTCTTCATCTACCTTTACAAATTGAATAACAGCAGCATTAGAATACTGGTGGGCTGTTTGGATCAATTTTTCTTTGCTGGAAACCGATAGATCGTCATCAATAATAAAGAAACGAACCGGTGTATTTCTTGCAGTCTTTTTAAGTAAGGTTGAGATCATTACACTCAGATAAGGAGCGTAATTTTCATCAGCTGCTGTGACCACAGGAATTTCCTCAATTTTTGAGAACATTTAACCTTCACTCCTATTACAAATTTTGTTCAATTAATAACGTGTGTTTACAAAATTTAGATTAGACCCTTCTTAACGATTAAGCAAAATTATTGCTTTGATACCCCTCACATTTATTCAAAAAATCAGTTTAAAACCCCATCATTTGGGCTAATTCGCAATTTATTAATTTTTTCTAAAGATTTATTTAAATTATTGTTTTTGCAATGCATTCATATTCAAATGAGCGTTTAATTGTTCATTTAAAGAAAATTGGTCTACTCTTTATATAGAGTAATCAAAAAAAGGACGGATATAGATGAAATTGGTAGCAGTAGATCTTGATGGTACCCTATTAAATAAAGAGGGACAGGTTTCAGAGGAAAACGCCTGGGCATTGCAAGAATTCGATCGTCAAGGCGGCACTGTGGCTTTGGCAACCGGACGCTCTATCCAGTCAGCGAAGGAAGTATTTGAAAAATTGCAGTTGAACGGCTACACATTGGCTTCTAATGGGGCCTATGTGGCACGTATTGACAATGGTGAGATTAAAGAAGTGTTGAAAAGCTATACGATCGTTCCCGAAACAGTAAAAACAGCGCTATCCCTTGCGATGAAAGCTGGTGTGACAGTGGTCGCCAGCCGTTCAACGCAGGACGACCGTATCTCATTTGCGCAGGACAAAAATGAGGTCAACAGTCCTTATTACGCGCAATTTAATTTGAAGGAATCAAAAGTGGAAGATCTCTGGGAACAGATTGAAAAGGACGCGATCAGTTATTTCAAACTGGCGTTTACCGATGGTGATACTAGCAAACTGGTGAAACTGCGTTCCCAGTTAGAGAAGAAACAGATCAACAGCTCTTATTCTGATAAGTATTGGCTCGAGGTCATGGCCGAGGGAGTCAATAAAGGTGCTGCACTGAACTTTTTAACAAAACACTTAGCAGTAAAATTATCTGATGTGCTGGCTTTTGGTGACCAAGAAAACGACCTAGAGATGCTAAAGATCAGTGGGAACAGTATCGCGATGGAAAATGCCGCACCAGCCGTCAAAGAAATCGCTGATAAGCTGACAAAATCAAATCAGGACTCCGGCGTTGCCTTTGTTTTGAAGGAATATCTGGCGTAATTTTATCCGTGCATAAATAAAGACGTTACCAGACACTGGTAGCGCCTTTATTCGTTATAGCACAATACTTTTCGTTCATTGATTGGTTGGCATTCACGATTATTGCGTCCGTGAATCGCGATAAAGCGCAAAACCTGCTCCGCTGATACTTCTAAAACAGACTGCATCACATACCATTCCACCCCTTCGGTCAACGGAGGAGTCGTTAAAGAACCGATATAATGATAGTAACTCTTGTTCTCAGGAATGAGATCAGCGACAGAAAAAGTGCCTTCGCCCTTCTGCTGGTCATACTGGTTCAACACGTTCTCGAAGTCTGAGTTATGTTCCCCTACTTGATAGAATACACCAATCACAGCCAATTGGCCGTTAGGTGCTTGGAAGAGAAAATGTCCCTCTAATGGAAAGGTTTTTCCATCTAAACGATGCTCCGAATCAGAATGAAAATGCATTTGGACAAAATGAAACAAGCGGTTATTGAAACTGGCTTGGCCTGCTCCTAATAGCTGCAGATTCTGTCCATTGTTTAGGAAAGTTGCGGTAGTATCTGAAAAATTAACCTGTATATTTGCAAGTACATCATTGTTTTCAATTTGAGAAGTCTGAATATCGATTGGCGATTGTCTTTGTCCGCCTTGCGGTTGCCAGTCATCTTGATGGCAATAATCAATCAAAAATTCTGCTTTCATAAAATCCCTCAGTTACCTAAAATTTTTACAATGATATCATTTTCTAGAAAGATTTTCCATCCATATGCAAATATCATGAAAAACTGTAACTTTTTGGGTTTCATTCAGCAGCTCGTGACGAGCATTTTCATATAGCCGGACCATCACGTGTTTGCTCCCTGCTGCGCGGTAAGCTCCTGCAGCCTTCATCACTCCTTTGCCAAAATCACCAACTGGATCCTCTTTACCGGATAAAAATAGTAGAGGCAGGTCTTTCGGCACCTTTTTCAATAATTCCGAGTCCTGTGACCGAATGATCAAGGAAAAGAGTTCTTGATAACCGCTCAACGTAAAGAGGAAGCCGCAATTGGGATCAGCTAGGTAAGCATCGACCTCGGTCGAAAGCGTGGACAACCAATCCTTGTCTGTTCGTTTATTGAATATTTTGCGGTTCATATTGCCAAAAGCCAAGTGATCGATCAGCTTACTGTAGTGCTTTTCACCTTGAAGCTTGCTTAATAGCTTGGCAGACTGCTGTCCAAAGCGAGTCATCCAGACTGGCTGCTGCCCGGTTCCCATCAATATCGCGCCATCGATTCCCTCACCATAATCATACAAATAATTGCGCAGAACGAATGACCCCATGCTGTGACCTAAAATAAAAAATGGCAAATCAGAATAGTGGGGTTTTCCCCACTCAGTCACCTGATAAAGGTCCTGAACCAAGCCGTGTTTTGTTTTTTCATCATGGAAATATCCCTGCATACCCGCTTGAGCCGAGGCGCCATGTCCAAGATGATCATGCCCGATCACTACAACTCCTTGCTCATTAAAATATTCTGCAAGCTTCTCATAACGTAATAGATGCTCCGACATCCCGTGTGTCACTTGAAGAACCGCCCATGGGTCTTCACAGGACCAGTGGTAGCCCTGCAATGATGTTTTCTGATCAACTGAACGTATTTCAAATTTTTCTAACATACTCATTTCCTTTCTAAAAAAGACTTATTTTTTTCGTTTGACTTAAACGCGATCCCGTTTGAATTTCCATCTTAAGTTGGATGTGTATCTAGCAAAAAATGGTACACTATTAGTAAATGGAGGGATGGAATATGTCTTGCTTAGGTAATATCATCTGGTTTATCTTCGGCGGTCTGATTGGTGGATTGACTTGGTGTCTTGCAGGCCTCTTATGGTGTATCACGATTATCGGCATCCCCATCGGATTACAGTGCTTCAAATTTGCCAGTCTAAGTTTCGCGCCCTTTGGCAAAGATCTGGTGTATCATGCGACGGGCGTAAATTTTATCGTTAATATTATTTGGTTGATTGTCTCTGGTGTTCCCTTAGCCTTAGGGCACCTTGCTAGTGCTGCGTTGCTATGTATTACTATTGTCGGAATCCCCTTCGCTGCACAATCATTGAAGCTCGCTCGCTTGGCACTGATGCCTTTTGGCGCACAGATCGTGTCGATTCGCTAATACTATCAGTCTATTCACAAAATCAGAAACGATAAAAAAGAGGATGACAGCCTGTCTTCCTCTTTTTCTTATCCAAAAATCAAGTAGATTAAGCCTGTGATAACTAATAGAATATTCAACGTTACTTGGATATTCACCATCAATGGAGTAACCTTCTTTTTTCTGCGTCGTGCAAGACTCAGATAGATATTGTACACTCCGACTAAAATAATGAAGATTACCAATGCGATCAGATACAAAAAGTCACTCCTCTTTTTGTCTGTAGTGTAACGTGAAATGTTCCCATCAGCAAGCAAAGTCAATGAAATCTAATCTAATTGTTTGAAGAAATCACGTAATTCAGCTTTCCGCCGTTCACTTAATTCACGCTTCGGAATATCCTGTATCGCTCCTTCTAAGCCATACAATAAATGTAAACAAGCGCCATCATCCACGAGATGACGGATTTTCAAGAAGGCCGCTTCCGTTCCTAGCTCACGCAGCTGTTCCGGTTCAACAATCCCTACCTGTGCCAATTTTTCTTCATTTACTATACCAATATTTTTCATTTCTGAGATTCTCATCGCCGACTCCTTTTAGATATATTATACCCCAGAATGAAAGCGGAAACGACAGCTTTCATTAAAATTCACCAAGAAATCACTTTTTTGCAGCTGATCTTTCTAAA
>NZ_JCAFYN010000056.1:0-22963 GCF_059374735.1 Enterococcus sp. GPZ-007
TTTGCGGCGATCATTCAAAAAGCGAGTATTCGCCTTGAGGATGCTCTCTCTTACGATTGCTAAAGTCTCGCTGTACGAGCACTGAATAGGCAGCAGGTTTATTTGTTATGGGTTCAGCTTAGTTGGAATCAGCACATATAATTATTTCGCAGGTATGCTGAAAGGCATATCTCTTTGTGCTGAGAAAATTTGAACATTTAAATAACGTAATGCAAAAAACTGTGGAAACAATCACTACTCTAGTAAGTAGGGGATTATTTTCATAGTTTTTCTATTTTTAAATGAGAAAAATTCAAAGTTTCAGTCATTGTTTTTCCGACATTCTTTACAAAGACTAAAATAAAAGATTCGAATAACTATAAGACCTTGTTATTGATTGTAGAAATTAAATTGTATAGTTGATTAAAGGACGTTTGTAATTAATGAGGGATGTTTTTAAATAATCAGCGTTGTTTTGAAAGTAAGAGGGGAATGGGAATAGTCAAGTCAATCTTTATTGAGTTAACTCTGCTTTTGATTAATCATTGCACCATATTTATGTTAAAATTTTAGTAGTAAAACTTTTTCAAAACTGAGATGTGAAATTCCAAATTTAGTCAATTGGACTTAATCATATTTGTGAACAATTATACAATAGAGGCGTTTAAAGTGACAACAACTAATATAGAATAATGCTTGATTTTCATTATCAAACTGAAACCAAAATCAAAAAGGAAAAGGGGAAATTATGGAAAAGAAAAAAATTGGAATTACTGAGACGGTACTAAGGGACGCTCATCAGTGTTTAATGGCGACACGGATGAGACTTGAGGATATGCTGCCGATATTATCGACACTCGATGCAATCGGCTTTGATTCTGTTGAGTGTTGGGGCGGAGCGACGTTTGATGCTTGTGTTCGTTTTTTAGGTGAAGATCCTTGGGAAAGATTAAGAGCAATCAAAAAGAGTATGCCGAATACGCCGTTGCAGATGCTTCTACGTGGTCAAAATATCTTAGGATATCGGCATTATGCAGATGATGTGGTCGAAAAATTTGTCGAATTATCTGCTGCAAATGGGATAGATATTTTTCGGATTTTTGACGCGTTAAATGATGTGCGGAATTTACAGACCTCTTTGAAAGCTGTAAAAAAAGCAGGAAAAGAAGCACAACTGGTATTGGCTTATACGATCAGCGATGTCCATACGATTGATTATTATGTCAGACTTGCCCAAACCATGGAGGGGATGGGCGCAGATTCGATTTGTATCAAGGACATGGCTGGGATATTGACGCCAGCTCATGGCTATGAGCTGGTGAGTCGCTTAAAGGAAGCGATCCATTTGCCAGTGATTGTGCATACACATTCGACTAGCGGTGTCTCCTATATGACTTATGAATCAGTGGTTAGAGCTGGGGCAGATCGAATCGATACGGCGATCTCTCCCTTTAGTGAGGGAACGAGTCAGCCGGCAACGGAGTCGATTGTGATCGCTTTGAAAGAAGAAGGTTATGAAATACCTTTGGATATGGATAGCCTACAAGAAGCTGCGAATCATTTTCGTAAAATTAAAGATAAATATCTGGATGATGGGCTATTGAACCCTAAGATGCTGACACCAGATCCGAGAGCGTTAATCTATCAGGTGCCGGGTGGGATGTTGTCAAATATGACCTCGCAATTACAACAAGCAAATGCGCTGGACAGATACGAGGATGTGCTGACAGAAGTTCCAAAGGTTCGCGCAGAATTAGGCTTTCCGCCGTTAGTTACCCCATTGAGCCAAATGGTCGGGACTCAAGCAACTATGAATGTCATTACAGGTGAACGTTACAAAGTAGTTTCAAATGAGATCAAGAGTTATCTAGCTGGTGAGTATGGGAAATCTCCGGTAGAAATCGACGAAGATTTTCGTCGTTCGATCATTGGTGACACAAAAGTCATTTCTGATCGTCCAGCCGATCATTTATCGTCAGAATTTACTTCTTTACAAGAAGAGATTGGTTCACTGGCGAAAAATGAAGAAGACGTATTGATATATGCCTTATTCCCAGAAGTCGGTAAGGAATTTTTAGAGAATCGAGCAAAGAAAAATGACGAGTTAGTAAAAGTTTCTGGATATTTGTAAAGGTGGGAGGTAATTATGCAGTATTCGATAGTAGAAATATTACGCTTAACAATCTTTTCGATGGCGGTCGTTTTTCTGATTCTGACATGTATCATGTTGCTGATCATGGGGATCGCAAAGATTTTTGCGACAACAGAAGATACCTCAAAACCAATCCTTCAACCAGAAAAGGAATTAGACACGAAGGAATTATTTGAACAGGATCCATTAGCAAAAGTCGCTGCGATCACCGCTTTAGCGGAAGCCAGTGAAGATGAATCGGGAAAAAAATTCAAAATTTCGACGATTAAACGTGTGAAATAAGTGAGGGATGGATAATGAAAAAATATGAAGTGACAATTAATGGACAAGTGTATTTAGTTGAATTGAAAGAAATTACCGATGAAGAAATCGTCCAGCAGGAGGCAACAACAAAAAATGCTGAACCTACAAAACGTACCGTGACGAATAATGATGAAACACCGGTGCCTGCGCCAATGGCAGGTAAGGTGCTGTCTATCGCAGTCAAGGTTGGTGAAAAGATAAAAAAAGGGGATACTCTCTGCGTATTGGAAGCGATGAAGATGGAGACAGCAGTTGTCGCGCCAAAAGACAGCGTCGTTATCAGTATTGATGTTTCAAAAAATCAGAATGTGGAGTCCAATCAACTGCTTATGGTGATTTAGGAGGAGAATTATGAGTGAAATAATCAATCAAATGATCGAAACTTCCGGCCTCGCTAATCTAACTTTTAACAATCTATTTATGATCGCTTTGGCTTGTTTGTTCTTATATCTAGGCATTAAAAAGCAGTATGAACCCTATTTAATGATTCCCATTTCCTTTGGAATTCTCTTGGTGAACCTGCCGCTTGCAGGATTGATGACCCAAGGTGGAGATGGTAGTCCAGGTGGCCTGTTATATTATCTGTATCAAGGAACCAATCTAGGCATCTATCCCCCATTGATATTCCTTTGTTTAGGTGCAGCGACCGATTTTGGACCACTTTTAGCAAATCCGAAAACGATTTTGCTGGGTGGAGCCGCTCAGTTTGGTATTTTCGCTGCTTTTTTCTTGGCTGTACTGTTGGGGATGACTCCGCAGGAAGCCGCGTCGATCGGCATTATCGGTGGGGCAGATGGTCCAACGGCGATTTTCTTAACAACCCGTTTAGCACCTGAGTTATTATCCGCGATTGCATTGGCTGCATATTCGTATATGGCATTTGTTCCGATTATTCAACCGCCGATCATTCGCCTATTGACGACTGAAAAAGAGCGTAAAGTAAAGATGCAGGAATCACGTAAGGTGAACCAAAAAGAAAAGATTATTTTTCCGATCGTGGTCACGATTTTTGTCAGTTTACTGGTACCGAGCGCGACGACCTTGATTGGGATGCTGATGCTGGGAAACCTAATTCGGGAATGCAAGCTGGTACCGAATCTTTCAAACACGCTGCAAAATTCCTTGATGTACATCGTGACGATCTTGTTGGGAGTGACGGTCGGTGCTAAGGCGGATGGCGATTTATTCTTATCGGTAACAACACTGAAAATCATTTTCTTAGGATTACTCGCCTTTGCTATCGGCACAGCAGCCGGCGTATTATTAGGAAAACTGATGTACCGGATGAGTGGAGGGAAAGTGAATCCAATGATTGGCGCTGCTGGAGTTTCCGCTGTTCCGATGGCAGCCCGTGTCGTGCATAATGAAGGGCAAAAAGAAGATCCAAGCAACTATTTGCTGATGCACGCGATGGGACCGAATGTGGCAGGGGTAATAGGTTCTGCGGTGGCTGCAGGAGTACTCTTAGCATTTTTCAGTTAGCTAGAAAGCTAGAGTGTAACTTCTTAATTATCAGGATTTTTTGTATTACAGTATTAATAAGGATTATCAAACTATCTAAGAAAAAGCCTGTCGAATGACGGGCTTTTTGCATTTAGAATACTATATATTTATATTATAAATCTTACTATTTCTGTAAAAAGTTTGTGTTTTAATAAATGAAATTTAGTGAAATAAAAAATAGGAAAAGTGCTTTTGTTTTAATCAATTTCTCCCTTATCTTGCTAGGTTGTATCTATTTGAGTATACTGATTAAATGAGCTTTATGGCTTTTATCTTGAAGTAAGAGATCTTGACGAACCAATGAGAAAGTATGGTTTTAGTGACTATCTTTCAGATTCATCAGATAGAGAAAGGGTATATACATGGAACGAATGAAGGAATTGCTCGCGGAGAAATTTGGATATACTCATTTTCGAAAAGGGCAAGAGGAGATTATTCAAAAAATTTTACATAAAGAAAATGTCTTGGGCATTATGCCAACCGGTGGAGGAAAATCCATCTGTTATCAATTGCCGGCATTGGTTCTGGAAGGCTTAACTTTAGTGATTTCACCTTTGATCTCTTTAATGAAGGACCAAGTAGACAGCTTGAATGAAGTTGGTATTCCAGCAGCTTTTATAAATAGTACGTTGTCAACCCTGGAAATGAATGAACGGGTCAGAAAAGCCGCACGCGGCGAAATCAAATTGTTATATGTTGCCCCAGAACGTTTGGAATCTGCGGATTTTCGGGAATTGTTACGCTATGTGCCGATTGAACTTTTGGCTGTTGATGAAGCCCATTGTATCTCTCAATGGGGACATGATTTTCGTCCCAGCTATTTAAGGCTAGCGGAAACGATTCAAAATTTTAACCAGCAGCCAACGATCATCGCCTTGACGGCCACTGCGACACCGCAGGTTGCGGATGACATTTCCCGTTTGCTGAATATTCCAAAAGAAAACGAAATCAAAACGGGTTTTGCTCGAGAAAACCTGTCGTTTCAAGTCATCAAAGATCAGAAAGACTTGTATTTGTTGGAATATTTGAAGCTAAATAAGGGACAATCCGGGATTATTTACGCTTCGACTCGGAAAGAAGTGGAGCGTTTGTATCATCTACTGGATCATCATGAATTCTCCGTTGGGAAATACCATGGTGGACTGAATGATAGTGAACGTCAGAAGAATCAAGAGGATTTTCTCTTTGATCGAATCGAGGTAATGATTGCGACAAATGCTTTCGGTATGGGGATCAATAAGAGCAACGTCCGTTTCGTTATTCACGCTCAAATTCCAGGAAATCTAGAATCTTATTACCAAGAAGCGGGCCGAGCTGGTCGTGACGGGCTGCCAAGTGAAGCAGTCTTGCTTTATGCTCCACAGGATCTTCAGGTGCAAAAGTTTTTTATTGAGCAATCACAATCGGAGACGACTTATCAGCAAAATGAATATACGAAGCTAAGAGAAATGAACCAGTATGCCCATACACAAATGTGCTTGCAGCGCTTCATCTTGAAGTATTTTGGAGAAGACCAGCCAGATTGTGGCAAATGCAGTAACTGCTTGGATGAGCGGGAGCAGGTCGATATCACCACCGAAACGCAAAAGGTCTTATCATGCGTGAAGAGGATGGGAGAAAAATTTGGTAAAGCGTTGGTTGCAAAGGTTTTAACTGGATCAAATGATCAGAAAATTAAGCAATGGCGTTTTGAACAGCTGCCGACCTATGGATTAATGAAGGAGTATTCGCAAAAAGAAGTATCTGGTTTGATTGATTACCTGACTGCCGAACACTATTTGGTCCCGTCAGAAGGACAATATCCTTTGCTATCTGTTTCTGAACAGGGCATTTCTGTTCTGTTAGGCAAGCAGGAGGTTTATCGTAAGCAAGCACCCGTTAAACAATTGGTCGCGGACGACGAGCTGTTTGAAAAGATGCGCAGTTTACGCTCGCAGCTGGCACAAGAAAAAAATCTGCCGCCATATGTCATTTTCTCGGATAAGACATTGACCGAGTTGGCTGAGAAGCAGCCACAAACATCGCTGGAGTTTTTACAGATCAAGGGTGTCGGAAAAAGTAAGCTGGATAATTACGGCGAACAATTTTTAGCTCTTTTAAAAAAAGAAAACTAATCAATCCAATTTTAAAAGCATTGACTGCTCACCTCAAAGTAAGCAGTCAATGCTTTTTTGATTATCAGTTTGTCTCAAAGATTTGAGGAACGATCGCATCAAGCCTCAACACCTCATCTTCAGAAAGAACCTTTCCATCCTTTCGCCAAATGTTGATCCGTCGCTGTTCCTTTTCAAGGGCGTAATTCTCTGTTACATACTTAGCACGCGGATCATTCAAAAATTTTTTTATGAATTGTGCCCGCAGTTGACTAAGTGTTAGACCGTGTTCTCCTTGTTTAAAAAATGGTGATTCGTAATGGTAAACGCGTTGGTCATTTGAAACCGTTCCTCGCATAATAATCTCCTTCGATCCGTTTATTACCTCTATTCTAGCAGTGAATCACAGGATAAAAAATAGCTTTTTGAAAGTTAATAAAAAAATTAGCTAATACCTTTTTTGGCTAAAATAAATAAATTAATTGAATCAAAATATTAAAGATAAGGCTGGATAAATGTTTGATAATCTGAAACTAAACAATTAGGAAAAACAAAGTTCTTTTGAATATCCTTTGTTGATCAAAGCTTCATTAATCCATCCTTCTATTTGATAGACAAGTATAAAAATAGATACAACCAATTTACAAAAAAAACGGTCGGAAACATCTCAAATTTTGAAGGAAAATAAGGTGCGTTCTGCCCGAGAAAAAAACAAAGTCAAAAACCGGTCACGAACACGGTGAACAAATTACTTAGAATCCGATTTCCACTTTCAAACGTAAAGCAAATCAAAAAAAGACTTTCAAAGTATAAAGTTTTAGCGGGAAAAACTTTACATTTTGAAAGTCTGAGATTTTTTTGCGACTAATCATCTCTAATCGTCGTGATCTTAAAAATGAATGCCTGGGAGAAGGTTTGAAATTTCTCAACCAGTCGCTTTTCAACGCTTAAGATCCGATTGTGCCAAGCTTGAAAAAGTGTTTTGATTTTAACATGTTTATAAAATTGCACACGAATGAAATCCATCAGCAAAACAGTGATCCCACCCGCAAATCCGCAATTGTATAAATTTATTCCAGCAGTTAAATATTGTGTGTTTCTAGTGATTAAGCTAAAAATTCCACCAGCAAGTGTCCCAGTTAGCAAGCCGTATTTACGTGTCATAGGTGAAAGTGTGCTAGAAAACAGGATGATCACGATATTATTCGTCGTGGCGACATCTTGGTAAAAAAACATAGCAGTCAGAAAAACACCTAAAGCCGGGAAAAAGAAGTAGCGAAACTTGAAATTATACATACTAAAGCCGGCGAAGGTTAAGATCGCCCCTACTAAAATACCGCTTAAAGGAACGTTTAACACTAAGGTAAATGCCACTGCAAGATAGCCATACAAAGAAAAGCGGGCGATTTTTTTTAAATCTAAAAGTAAATGTTTGGATTGATCCATGTTTCTTCGACAGATGGACTGGAAAATGAGAAATGGGACAGTAAACAATACAAGTAAAAAATAAAGCAACGCGTGGTGATGTTCAAAGGAAAGAGCATGAGGCACGATTTTTATCGCTAAGACATTTCTTGTAGTCAAATTTCCAATGACACCAATAAAACCTGCAGAAAAGCCCATGTTGTAAAGATTCAATTCCTTCGTGTGGACTTTCAAAAATTCGAAGATCGGCAAAATCGTATAGCCGATAATTAAGCCTGCTAGGAAAGCAAGGATGATGTTTGAAATGAAAAAATGATCTGGCGCACTGTAGATTGTGCTGACGATTGGTGAAAGGCAGGTACTCAAAAGTCCCATCACTAATAAATCCTGTCTACCAGAATGATGGATTCGTAAATACAGCAGACAGCCCAGAATAATTGGTGCTGAATTGACAATGTTTTTGCCAAAAAACGAAAAGCCGGAAAGCATCATGATCATTGAAACAGTGAGGGAACAAAAATGATGCTTATGCTTTCGCAAGAGAAACAGGCTGCTTAATGTCAACAGACCGCTATTAAGAAAGGCAGCACCAACTCCAGCGATATGAACGTAATCAGTGATGAGATTGCTAGGTGAGCTGATAATCCGCTGCATCCCACTGATCAGTTCTTGCGGACTAGCTAGAAAAAAGGCAGCAAATGTAATTGCTAGTCCATAAGACAATAAAAAAATGAAAATGATATTTGTTGAATGTAATGCTTGTTTCGTTTTTTCCAAAGATTCACACTCCTCTAAGTGACTTGAACGACTGTTACCCCCATATTTTGTATCTCAGTTAAAATATCTTCTGAGCCAAATTGATCCGTGATCAAATAATCAAAGGCAGAAATATCAGACATCTTAAACTTTGAAGTGACTCCGACTTTGCGATGATCTGCAACCAAGATCTTGCATCTAGTCGCACGTTTGATCATTATTTCGTTGATCGTTGCCTCATTCATAGTTTTGGTCGTGACGCCATTTTCTAAATCAATCCCACTGCAGCCAACAATACACACATCAGCATTGATCGCAGACAATGTATTGATCGCAACATCGCCAACTAACGCTTCTTTGGGATAGCGCATTTCGCCGCCTGTCAATATATAATTGTAGCTGGCATTTTGTGGTGAATAATTGATTTTCAAATTATTCGTTATGACCGTTAAATGATCAACATGCAGGAAATCAACGGTCTTCAATGCTGTCGAACTCGAATTGATAAAAATCGTGTCGCCATCATGAATGAATTTACTGGCTTCCTGAGCAAGTATTTGTTTGATGCGAACAGGACCTGAATGTTCATCTTCTAGCTTGTTTTCATAATTGAACATACAATAGCCGAACTTACGAATGATATCATTTTTTTCCTCAAGTAAATGCAAGTCGCGGCGAATCGTACTAAGAGATACGTCCAATGCTTCAGCCAATTCTAAAGTGGTCATATGCTCCTTTTTCTCTAAAATATCTAAGATGTCGTGATGACGTTTATCAATGTTCATGATTGAATTCTTCATTAAAAAACCTCCTATATAAAACGTTTGTCAATCTTTAAATTAAAAGAAAACGGTTTTATATGATTTTATTATACATTTTTATTCGCCAGATTGATATAAAAATCCATAAAAAAATCAATCAATCATATAGAGAGAGCTGATGGAGAGTTTTATGAGTAAATCTACTATTTCTCTTATCATTTACGACTTGAGTCCTATTTCATTACGTATATTTTAAGGGTAAAATATACGTAACAAGTTACCTATTAGAGCAGAATCTTGGAGTGATGCAAATGAATATCGAAAGTTTAACTGAAGCCTATAAAACAGGACGGGATAATCAGCAACGAGCTATTTTCGCTAGTTTGTTCATTTTGGGGAACAGGCTGCAAACCTCCTTTGATAAGGTAGATCCTTTTGTGACGGTAAAGCAATTCATGGTATTGATCATGATCAAGCAAGTTCCAGAAAAAGTTTTGGATTTAACTAGCTGCGGAGAGTTGTTAGGCTGTTCAAGACAAAATGTAAAAAAACTTGCTTCTGCATTAGAAAAAAAGGGGTTGATCACAATCAGCCGCAATCAAAAGGATAAGCGAAGAAGCGACCTATCAATGACTATGGAAGGTGAGCGCTATTTTCAATCAGTTGCTAAATTGCATAGCAAGGCACTCGGTGCAATTTTTGAAGGCTATTCAGATGATGAACTTGCGAGCTTTTTTACAATTTTAATGAAAATGTACGCAGGGGTAGAAAGGCTGGAAGCTATAGAGGTCGAAGAACAGGGAGGAAAACAGGATGAATAGTTTCGTACTATACGCAACCAAAAAAGGAAGTTCCGAGATTTACGCCAAAGAATTTGCACGAAAAAAGAACTATCGATTACTTAAACGGGAGCAGGCTTCTACAGAAGATATTGCTGGTAGCGACAAGATCTATTATTTTGGCAGTGTCTATGCTGGAAAAGTACTGGGTCTAGAGGAACTAAAAAGGGAGTTCCCCAATAATAATCTCACGGCTTTTCCGGTTGGTTTGTCATCGAACAATGATCAGGAAAAATTGGCTGAAATTCGCGATAATATCATGAGTGTGTTTCCTCAAGCGGAGATTATTCATTTGCGAGGACGTTTGATCAAGGAACAATTGAGTCTGCCAGAAAAGCTGATCATAAAAATGATCAGCAAAGCCAGTAAAAAGAAAGCCGCAGAGGACAAATTAGATATTGAAAAAGCCATCGAACAGGTTGTAGATAATGGAAGCGTTGATTGTATTGATTTAGCTGTATTAGAAGATATTCATTAATATCAGGAAAAAGGAGCGGGAAATGGAATGGGAAAGAGAATAATTATTATTTTGATCGTCATAGTGCTACTTGTTGTGATCGTGAAAGTCGGAGCCGGTATATTGACAAAAAGTACTCTGAAGAAAGTAAAAGTCAATGAAGTGAATATAGCACAAGTGGCGGATGGGGAGTATGAAGGAAATGCGCGAATCAACCCGGTCTCGGCGAAGATCAATGTTAGAGTCGAACTTGGGAAGATAACAGATATTGAAATCAAAGATCACATGACAGGTTTAGGAAAGAATGGCGAGAAAATCATCGATCAAATCATCAACAAGCAAAGTTTGGATGTTGATGCCATCAGCGGCGCGACTCAGAGCAGCGTGACGATTACGAAAGCCGTCGAGGATGCTTTGACAAAAAAAGATTAATAATCTGCTTCATTTTTTAATTGATTGAATTTAATTTTTTTACTAGCTATAATAGACTTATCAAATGAGAAAGTAGTCGATTGATATGTTCTATGTCATTTACAATAAAGTATGCATTGAAATTTGCTCCGCACAATCTAATACGATGAAACATTGTACGGAGCCTAATTTCATAAATCTTCATCAATCATAGAGTGTCGTCAGAAATAGGTTTATCTCTGGCTTATTCTCTATGTTTATAAGATTTTAAGGCCATTGACAGTGTTTTTGTCAATGGCCTTTTTATGTGTTTTCAAATGCATAGAAGATCATTTCATCGGTGATCTTTTTTTGCAATAGATAATTTTTAAAGGAATGAATAGAACATGAAAAATTTTAATGATTTAACAACAGGTAGTGTTACGAAACAACTAATTCGTTTTGCAATCCCACTTTTTTTAGCAAATTTACTTCAATCCTTTTATAATATTGCGGATATGCTGGTTGTAGGAAGAATCGTCGGAAGTACTGGTGTAGCAGCGATAAGCAATACTTCATCATTAGTTTTTATCATTAATGCTATTTGTATGGGAATTACGATGGGCGGTACTGTGATGATCGCGCAGTACCGGGGAGCGAAAGATGCACAGGGACAAAAAAGGACTGTGGGGACGATCTATTCAATGACAGCAGTGATCGCAGTTATGATCACTATCGCCGGTCTCTTGCTAAATAAGCAAATTCTGACGTGGATGAATGTTCCGAAAGAAGCTTATCAAGATGCTTGTGAGTATATGTTGGTGATTTTTATCGGCACAATTTTCGTTTTTGGTTATAATGCCACTTGTTCAATTCTACGTGGATTTGGCGATTCCAAGAGTCCATTGTACTTTGTGATGGTGGCTGCAGCGATCAATGTTTTCCTAGATTATCTG
The DNA here is from genome assembly GCF_059374735.1 of Enterococcus sp. GPZ-007. Taxonomy (NCBI): domain Bacteria; kingdom Bacillati; phylum Bacillota; class Bacilli; order Lactobacillales; family Enterococcaceae; genus Enterococcus; species Enterococcus sp. GPZ-007. Next base: position 11,615 of record NZ_JCAFYN010000056.1, read on the forward strand.
CTAGTCGGACCATTCAAACTCGGTACTGTTGGGGCTGCTTATGCCACAATCATTGCCCAGGCTATTTCATTCGGCATTTCGGTCATCTATTTAAAAAAACAAAACTTTATTTTTGATTTTAAATTATCGAGTTTTAAAATCGAAAAAGATACGTTATTCAAGCTTTTGAAAGTAAGCTTGCCTACTGCGATCCAAATGACAGTCGTTAATATTTCCTATTTGATTATCGCCGTTATGATCAATGACTTTGGAGTGATCACTGCTGCCGCTGCCGGTATTGGTTTAAAGATCAACACTTTTGCAGGCATGCCTTGCTGGGCGATCGGACAGGCGGTTACTACAATGGTCGGGCAAAGCATGGGGGCGAAGCTTCTTCATAGAACAAAAAGAATTGCTAAAACGGGCTTTACAGCGAGCTTATTGGTTTCCTTGGCAGCAGTCGTGTGTATTCAATTATTTGCGGAACCGCTAATTGGACTATTTGATCCTTCCAATAAAGAAGTGCTGGCGGCTGGTGTTATATACTTAAGAATCTGCTGCTGTTGGAATAGCTTGTTTTATGCGACGATGTACAATTTCGATTCATTCGCGGTGGGCGTCGGCTTTGCAAATTTAGGAATGGTGAATGCACTTTTAGATGCTCTACTGATTCGTTTGCCTTTGTGTTGGTTCTTAGGAACCTTACTAGAATTTGGTGTGAAAGGTATATATTGGGCTCAGGCATTATCACCGATTATTCCAGCATGTATTGGTTTGATCTACTTTTTAAGCAAAAAGTGGTATGATCGAAGATTAGTCTAAAAATAGAGTGCCTGTTTCTATTAATGAGAAACAGACACTCTATTTATTCATTAAGTCATTTACAAATAATACTTAAACAGGTCAGGCAAATCTACTCGTACAAGCTCCTCGGATGCTAAAACAAGGTGATTTTTTGAATCATAAACTGTTCCTTGATGATGGATCACCGACAGACCGCTTTGAACATTGAATAACTGCGCTTCGGAATCCGTTAGCTGACTGATACCAACTTGATTCATTCCTTTAAATTTCGGTTCGATTTTATGGGCAACAAGTACCTTATACAACGATCCAGATAGCTCACTCTCAAATAAAAAAGTAAAATCTAGAGGTAAATAATTCTTCTCCAACATGATTGCAACGCCATCTATTTTTCGTAGACGCTCGATCCTGATGCCTTTTTCAGTACTAAACAAAGAGTTGAACTCAGCAGGTATCGCCACTTCTTCAACCGATAGAACTTGTGAAGTAAGATTTTTACCTTGTTCTAAACAAACTTCAGTCAATGATAGGCTTTTCTGCATTTCTAGATTTCGGTTTTTTACAAAGGTCCCTTTGCCTTGTAGGCGTGTTAGATAGCCTTCCTCCACCAGCTCATCAATTGCCTTCCTTACTGTAATCCGACTAACATTGAAACTCTTCTGAAATTGAGCTTCTGAAAGGAGTTTATCTCCTGCAACCAACTTCCTATTTTCAATTTGTCGGAGGATCGCTTCCTTGATTTGTAAATAAAGAGGTTTGTTCTCATCTAATATTTTTTGAGACATTGTTACACCGCCTTTTCTTAATTATAAACAATTAGAAAAAATAGATCAAGTGTAGTACAAGTTAGCTAAATAGTTATAAACACGTATTGACATGTGTATCAACATGTATTAAACTCGTCATATCGATAAGTAGGAAATGGCAAGATGAAGGAAAGGAAGAAATAGTATGGGAATTAAAGAAATAGTGGAAGCGATTAACGAAGAAAGGCAGTCAGTTGGAGGAATCAAAAATGTGGTCTGGCTGGCAGCAGGAGGAAGCTACGGCGGTTTTTACCCTGCTCATTACTTCTTGGATCAAGAATCACAGGTAATTCGTTCAAAAAATATCACGAGTAATGAGTTTGTCAAAGCACCACCGGTTTTTGTTGGGGAAAATACATTAGCGGTGGTTTGCTCCATGCGGGGGACACCAGAAACGATCGAAGCAGCGAAAGTAGCAAAAAAACGAGGAGCAGCGACAATCGCCTTATATATTGATGAATCCGAATTGACAGAGGTTTGTGACTTTAAATTGAACTACGATTCAGTTGCTCTCGATGACAGTGACTTTTCAAAAACAAATGCTGCTTATGGTTTACTGATAGCGATGGTAGTGATGGATACTGTTGAAGGCTATGAACATATGCAAACAGCAATGCAGAGTTTTGAAAAAGTGGACGCTTTATACAAACAAGCAGTCATAGATATTCGAACAAAAGCAATAAAATGGTCTCTTCAGAATCGGGAATCTAAATCAATTCATGTGATGGGCAGCGGTGCGGCGTATGGCGCGGCATACATTTTTTCAATCTGTAATATCATGGAAATGCTTCAGATTGATTCACCTACCGTTAATAGTTGCGATTTCTTCCATGGACCTTTTGAAGTCATTGATGGAGAAACATCTGTTTTCCTTCTGATGGGAGAAGGCGGCAGTCGGCCAAATGATGAGCGAGCCGCTCGCTTTTTACAGGAGTTCGGAGGAGAAAAAGTATTTGTTCTCGATTCACGAGATCTTGGCTTAGACAAAATTGATCCAAAGGTCGCTGAACATTTCAACCACCTAATCCTTTCTCCAATTCTAAATAATGTCTTTATGAGAGAGTTGGCTTATCAAATCAAAAAGGATTATACGACTCGTACCTACATGTGGAAGGCAGCCTACAACTAAACAAGATGACCCAGTGATTTTGAAAATTGCTGGGTTCTTTTTTTTAGAGTAAACAAGAATTTTCCCCATGCTATTATAGAAGAAAAGTCCCATTTTGATGATTTTCATTTTTTTCCTTCTTATACCATTCGCTATCTATGGCAACTCATGTCCTATTTGTAGTTTATCGACAAAAAAATCCTTCAACACTCTCTCTACACATTATTTTAGAAAAAATGGAAGTGTTGGAAGGAAGTGATAATCCCTAATACACCAAGCTTTTTGACCTGCAACAGAAGTTGGCACGATAGTTGCTACTATAAAAGTGAGAATAGTTATGAAGAATATCAATTCAACTTTGCCAGTAATTCTTTACGTTTTGTCAGGTCTACTTCCTGCTTTAGCAGTTTAGTAGAATGATATGTCTTCGAAAGTCCAGATAAACTCTTTTAAGAATTTATCTCCATAATTTAGAGAAGACTAGCGTATTTAGAAGGATGGTATGCGTACGAGCTAGCTTAATGCTGGTAAGTACACGCTTTAATTGAATGATATTTGGCATTCATAACGAATAAGGAGGATAGGGAATGAACAAGATTATTTTAGCGAGCCACGGAGAATTTTCGCAGGGACTAAAGCAAACAGCATCGATGATCATTGGTGATGAAGGAAACATTTTTGCTTTATCCGCTTTTCGTGATGAGGATGAACCGATCAAAAATCAGGTAGAGCATCTACTTGAAGAAATCGGCTATGATGATGTCTATCTTTTGACAGACATTTTCGGAGGCAGTGTGAATAATGATCTGCTAGCGATTCAACAAGAGCATTCGGAAGTACATTTATTAGCGGGTATGAATCTGCCGCTTGTGATCTCCATTGCAACTCAAGCCGGGAAGATCACCGCGGAGCAGTTGGACATGATCCTTGAGGAAAGTCGCCGAGGATTGATTGACTGCAAACAATTATTAACAACCAAAATAAATATTGGAGGTGACGACTTATGATTAAACTAGTTCGAATTGATTATCGCTTATTGCATGGACAGGTGGTGTTTTCTTGGACCAAATCGCAGGGGATCAATCGCATCATCGTAATCAACAATGAAGCGGCTACTGATGAGTTCAAAAAGATGTCATTGAATTTAGCGAAGCCGACTGGTGTGAAACTCAACATTTTCACAGTCGATGAAGGCTTGTCTAAAATGGCTAAAGTAGAAACTCTAAAGGAAAATATTATGCTGATTTTTGGCAACACCAAGGAAACGCTGGCCTTTTGCGAAGCTTATCCGAAAATCAAGGAAATCAACTACGGCGGGATTCCTAAAACGAATAATGGAAAGCAGTTTGGCAGTGCGATTTTCTTAAATGACGAGGAACAGACAGAAGCACGAAAATTGAAGGAGATGGGGATTAAACAATTTATGCAGCAGATACCAACCTCTAAATCAGAGGATTTAAATAAATTACTTTAAAAGGAGGGCTTTAAATGTTGGTTCAATCAATAGTCTTAGGATTGATTGGTGTGTTTGTCATGTTGGATTCCCGTTTGTTAGGCCGATTGAATTTTGAAAGGCCATTGATCGTTGGAACTCTCGTCGGGTTGGCACTGGGGGACTTGGAAAAGGGATTAATCGTTGGTGCGTCAATCGAACTAATCTCTCTGGGAGTTGTTCAAGTCGGAGCCGCGGTACCTGCGGATATGACTTTAGGTGCAGTAATCGCCACCGCTTTTGCTATTTTATCTGGTTCAAATGCAGAGACGGCTTTGACAATCGCTATTCCCATCGCCATTTTAGGACAGCTGTTAGGAATTTTAATGCGCACCGTTTTAGCAAGTTTGACACACCGAGCCGATTCATTGATTGAAGAAGGAAAATTTAAGCGAGTACAGCATATTCATATCGTGTGGGGGACGATCCTCTATTCATTGATGTACTTTGTACCGATCTTCTTAGCCATCTACTTCGGTACTGACCTGGTTAAGTCGATTGTTGACGCGATTCCAGAATGGATCACGGATGGTTTGAGCTTGGCAAGTAAGTTATTGCCAGCGTACGGGTTTGCTTTGCTGCTGCAAACCATGCTATCAGTCAAAATGATGCCATTCTTAGTTTTGGGCTTCTTGATAACTGCCTATTCAGGCTTAGGAATTACTGGAGTAGCATTATTTGCAGGTATCGTCGCATTCGTCATGTATCAAATCGAAGCGAATAAATCTGGTGGTGGCGGAGGTTCTGCTGAAGAGCCTGATGCATTGGATGATCTATAAAAGGAGGTTAATAAAATGGCAAAAGAAAAGGATCCAAATTTTCGCAAGTATTGGCAATTCTTCTGGCGTTCTTGGGCGATTCAAGATTCTTGGAACTATGAGCGGGCTATGAATATGGGTTTTCTCTATGGAATCGCTCCAACGTTAGACCGTATATACAAAGATCCAAAGGACGAAAAGTTGAAAAAAGAAGCTTATCAACGTCACATGCTTTATTACAATTGTACTCCACAGACTAGTGCCTTTGTATTAGGCCTATCAGCTTCGATGGAAGAGCAGTATTATGCTGATCAAGAGGGCTTCAATCCTGATACGATCAACTCAGTCAAAACATCATTAATGGGACCGTTATCTGGTATTGGCGATTCCTTCTTCCAAGGAACGGTTCGGGTATTGGCATTTGGCTTAGGAATCAATTTAGCACAGCAGGGGAGTATTTTAGGTCCGATTTTAGCAATGATCATTTCCTTTGTCCCATCATTTTTAGTGACCTACTACGGTGGGAAATTCGGTTATAACATGGGGAATAAGTATTTAACAAAACTATATGAAGGCGGTTTGATGGACCGTGTAATGTATGTTTGTTCGATTATTGGTTTAATGGTGATTGGTGCGATGATCGCCAGCATGATCGGCATCACTACTCCTATCAAATTTGGCAAAACATTTGTTCTGCAGGATGTTTTAGACAATATTATGCCGCAGATGTTGCCCTTTGCTTTAACAATGCTGATGTATTGGCTGCTGCAAAAGAAAGTAAATACGAGCATCATGTTGTTGATATGTATTGTAGGCGGTTTAGTTTTAAGTGCTTTAGGAATTTTTGTTTAACTATGGTAGTTGGAACAGAGTTTTGACAAAAAAGTCAAAGTGATGTTTCTCTAAATAAAAGAAAACTGAGGAGGAATTCAGAAAATGAATTCAACGATGGAAGCAAAAGATATTATCAAAGAGATCGTGGGGAAAACGGAAGTAAAACATATTGTTTTCGTTGGCTGCGGCGCATCAAAAGCAGATTTGTATCCAGCAAAATACTTTTTAGACCAAAATGCGAAACAATTACGCATTAGTCACTACACAGCCAACGAATTCAACTTTGCGACACCAACTTCGATCAATGAGAACACGGTCGTGATCTCGGCTTCACTTGGAGGGGCAACTCCAGAAACAGTAGAAGCCAATGCGATTGCCAAAGATAAAGGTGCTACAGTTATTAGTTTAACACGAATTATTGACGCACCGTTAACAAAAGATGCAGATTATGTTATCTACCACGGATTTGCTGAAAACTATGCAGCGAAGCTTGAAAAAACAGGTTATTGCTTACTATTAGCAGTAGAGCTGTTGAATCAAGTGGAAGGCTACGAACACTATGATAAGATGATGGATGGATTTAGTAAGATTTATGATTTAGCCCAAGAAAGCGCAGAATCAGCGCGCAAGGCGGCAAAACAATTTGCTCAACGCTTCAAAGACGAAAAAGTTATTTATATCATGAGCAGCGGAGCTACCCATGAAGTAGCCTACTCATCATCCGTTTGCTTAATGATGGAGATGCAATGGATTAACTCAGGAACGTTCCATGCAGGTGAATTCTTCCACGGACCTTTTGAAATTGTTGACAAGGATGTTCCATTCATCCTACTGATGAATGATGGGAAAACACGTGCAATCGACTCTCGCGCCTTAGCATTCTTGGATCGTTTCGATGCGAAAACGGAAGTAGTAGATGCACTGGATTATGGGTTGTCAGCATTTGTCGAAAAAGAAGTATTGGATTACTTTAACCCATTTGTGATCACTGCCGTATTCAGAGTCTACGCTGAAGAACTATCATATGCGAGAGAACATCCATTAACTAAACGTCGCTATATGTGGAAACTATCTTATTAATCAGATAGTTTATGGAGAAAATCAAAAAAATTATCCTTGACTAGTCGCAGAAAGCCTTGCGGAAAAACTGAGATACTTATTCTCAGTTTTTTCGCATTCTAAAAAAATGAAACCTCACAACAATGAAAATGCTATACAATAGAAGCGAAGGTACAACAAATCGATTAAAGCAGGTGATATAGAATGAAAAAGGAATTAGATGAGTATTTATATGACTTAACGACAAATATGAAGGAATGTCCTGAAGAAAAATTCTCAGCGAATAAGATCGCCGAGTCTCTGCAGCTAAATCGAAGTACCATCAGCAGCTATTTAAATCAAGCCTTTCGTGATGGGGAGTTAGTAAAAATCAAGAGCTATCCAGTTTTATTTCTACATAGAAAAGCTTTAGAAGACAACGCTATCCAAGTAGCAAAAGTCGAGTATGAATCAATGGAAGAGCTATTCATGAACGGTAAGGGAAATGCGATTGAGGAAATCATTGGCGCCAATGGAAGCTTAAAAGAAGCAATTGATCAAATCAAAACAGCGGTATTGTATCCTCATAATGGTCTGCCTATCTTATTAATGGGTGTAAGCGGATCGGGGAAGACTTTTCTAGCGGAAAAAATTCATGAGTATGCCAAAGAACAACAGGTGATCGATAAGAAAGCTCCATTCATCGCTTATAATTGTGCGCAGTATTTCAACAATCCGGAATTATTATCCTCCGCTTTATTCGGTCATACGAAAGGAGCCTTTACTGGGGCAGACCATGAACATAACGGCTTAATTGAAAAAGCAGATGGCGGAATATTGTTCTTAGATGAAGTGCATCGATTGTCTGAAGAGGGACAAGAGAAGCTGTTTACATTTATGGATACCGGTGAATTTTCTCCGATGGGAGATACTAGTATTCGACGGAAAGCAAAGGTGCGTTTGATCTTCGCTACAACTGAAAATGTCTACTCTGCCTTTTTGCCGACCTTTTTGCGGCGTTTACCAGTAATCGTAACATTGCCAAAATTCCAGAATCGGCCACAATCTGAGCGGTTACGACTGATTGATTCCTTCTTCATCACGGAAAGCAGTATTTTAGAGAAAGAACTGCAAGTTTCTTATCAGATGATTGATTTTCTGTTGAATAGTGATCTTGAAGGAAATGTTGGAAAAATCAAGAATATCATCAAATATGCCTGTGGAAATGCATACGTTCATCATAAGAATGACCAGACGATCATTGTCCGATTAAAAGATCTGCCCTTAGAATATAATCTGAAATTCAAGGAACAATTCAGCAAGCCCAAGAAGCGAATGTCTGATCGTACTTATCTGCCAAATACTAAGCAGCAAGTCCACCTAGAAAGTAAAGAGACCCAGCTGTTGCGAAACTTTTTCGGAGAAGTGATTACCGATTTTAAAAAGGTTCAGCAAAAAGAGAGTCTAGCGCAGGAATTTATTGAAGAGAATGTTAGTCGTGTCACACAGATGATGGATGAGTTTATCTTTCAAGGTACCTATGAAAAAGAAGAATCACTATACTCTGTACTGACTTATCATATTCGCCAAACGTTGGATATGATGTATGAAAATTATGGGTTTGAACAGGATGGAAATCGAGTGGTTTCTTTAGCAAGCTATCTCTATCTAAAAGATAATACGGATATTTTGGGCAGCCATTATGAGTGGCAGCAGCAAAAAAATGAGCTGCTGGAATTTTTGGATTCCTTTTTAGAAACCCCGTTTTGGTATGCAAAAAAAATGTTGACCTATTTATCACAGCAATTGGATCAGCAATTATTAGAAGAAGATATCGTTTTTGTAACCTTCTATTTTTATAGTTTGCAGATCAGTGACCTGCCTAATGATGTGAAATGTATCGTATTGGCTCATGGCTATTCCACCGCCAGCAGCTTGGCGAACGTGGTGAATCGAATGCTAGGTAAAAATGTTTTTCAAGCATATGATATGCCAATCAACATCACTCTTGACAAGGTGGAGACACAGATCATCCGTTACATCAATGATTATCGAACGGATTCGGGATTGATATTATTGGTGGACATGGGGTCCTTCAATCAACTGGGAGAACGTCTGTCTAATCATATTAAAAGTCCTCTAGTCATTATTGATAACGTTAGTACACCTTTAGTACTTGAGGTTGGTGAGCATATCATCAATGGTGATAGCGTGACGGAAGTATATGAAGCGATCACTGTAGAAAATCGCATCCAAAAGCAGCTGATCATTCCCGAACTCAACAAAAAGAAAGCAATTATCACTTGCTGCTACACTGGAATAGGCAGCGCCACACAGATTCAAGAGATCCTGCAAAAGTGCTTAGGCGATTCGGCTAAAGAATTGACGATCCTGCCTTACGATTACAAGAAATTATCAGAGAATAAAATGTATGAAACCCCATTCCAATTGTATGATGTCCTGATGATCGTTGGCACGGAAAATCCTAAGATCAATCAAGTTCCTTATATTGGTTTGGATCAACTAATCAATGGTGAAGCTGTTGAAGAATTCGCGGATATATTACACGATCAAGTAGATATTGATAGTGACGCCTTCAAGAGTCAGTTAATTTTTAACTTTTCAATCAACAAGATCGTAGAGAACTTAACAATTCTAGATGCGACAAAAGTACTGCGTTTGGTTCAAAAAGCTGTTAAAGAACTCGAAAAACTAATGAATATCGAATTTTCTAACAATCAACTATTTTTACTCTATATGCATTGCTGCTCGATGATCGAACGTATCTTGCGCAAAGAGAGCGTTGATGAACAAGAGGACATTGAAAAATATGTACAAGCGGAAGGTCACAATATGGAATTGATTCATCAAGCCTTCAAGGAAGTTGAGAAGGAGTATACCATCGAACTTCCATTACTAGAGCTTCGATTATTGAATGATATTGTAAAGGAATAGGTGAAAGAATGAAAAAGGCAGTAATTTTTGATATGGATGGGGTATTGATCGATAGTGAGCCCTTTTACTTTAAGCGTCGGATGAATTTCTTCAAGGAAAAGGGAATTCATCCTGGCTCCAATAAATTTGAGGATTATGTTGGGAATTCTGAAAAACAAACGTGGGAGATGCTGGTGCCAGAAAACGAAGAAAAACAAAAAGAATTACATCAAGAATATCTGAAGTATAAGCAGCATCACGGAATTGATTTTACCAAAGCGCTGCGAAGCTCAGTTCCATATGTATTGAATATATTAAGTGAAAAAGGTGTGTCACTTGGCTTAGCCTCCTCTTCGCCACGAAATGAGATTAACAAAATGCTGACAGATTGCCAGCTTGAAAAGTATTTTTCATTCACCATCAGCGGAGAAGAGGTGACAGAAAGCAAACCAAATCCGGAAATATATTTAATCAGTCGTGAGCAGTTAAATTGTGAAAGCTATTTAGCGGTAGAGGACTCGACGCTGGGTATCGCCTCCGCAAAGTCTGCTGGTATCTTCACAGTCGCTTTAAAGCAAGTTTTTTCGATGGATCAGCACGCAGCAGACATCATCATAGATAAGTTAGAGGAGCTTCTTGAATTACCCCAATTAATAAAATAGTCATAAAGAAATTCTTCAATGAATCGTTTGAAGAATTTCTTTATGTGTTTTTAGTTGCAAAGAAAAATCATTTATTATAGAATAACGTCAATCAATAATTACGCATTGAAGAGAAGAGTAATTGACCGTGAAACGATTAAAGAGACCCTTGTCAGGTGAAAAGAGGGATCGTGGAAAATCAATGAAGATGAGCTCTGAGCATTCTGCTTGTTCACGCAAGCCGAACGGAAAGCGACCGTTATATCGCCTGGTATATTTGTACCGTAGAGGTATTGTCTGTGAAGAGAATACGAACAAGGGTGGTAACACGAAAATATTCGTCCCTTTATTTATCAGTGATCTGGTAAGTAAAGGGACGGATATTTTTTTATTTGTCAAAAAGTATTAAGGAGAGTGTTTGTATGAAAAAGTTTAGTTTCGCTATAATGGTTTTAGGGTGTTTACTATTTTTAACAGCCTGCGGTACTGGTTCAGCAACAACGCAACATAAAATTAAGATCGGAGCTTCACCAACCCCTCATGCTGAGATTTTAGAGCATATCAAACCAGAGCTGAAAAAAGAAGGTATAGACCTAGAAATAGTGAAATTCGATGATTATGTACTTCCCAATAAAGCGTTAGAAAACGGCGATATCGATGCCAACTATTTTTCAACGGTCCCATATTTTAATTTGCAAAAGAAGGAAAATGGCTACAAATTCTCAAACGTAGGCGCCATTCATTTAGAGCCGATGGGTATCTACTCACACGAAATAAAAAAAGTTAGTGATATTCCAAACGGTGCCAAGGTGATTGTCTCTAATGTCCCATCTGAATGGGGACGAGTTCTCAATATCTTTGTGAAAAATAATCTGATTAAGCTTAAATCTGGAGTAGCGATTGATAAAGCAACCTTCGATGACATTATCGAAAATCCAAAAAAACTAGTTTTCAA